>JBFZBH010000041.1:0-7963 GCA_041308525.1 Phycisphaerae bacterium
TTTTCCCCTCATTTCACCCTCGTTTAACCCCAACTTCCCATCCTTTTTCATCAATTTTCCACTCGCAGTACGCGATACGACATACGCATTACGACATACACAGTACGACTTAATTATTCAAAACGAACCCAATTTTAAAATCGCCAAAATTAACCCAATCTCTTATATGTCAAATAGATATGAAAAATATTTATGATTTTCGAAATGTTAAAAACGAACCCAAACGAACCCAATTTCCACCACGTATGGCTTGCGTCGCAAACCCAAAATTATGAAACTGATTTACCAGAAAAATTGCCAAAAAATTTTAGGTCTAAAAAACGGTTTTTCCCATTCTTTTATGCGAAAAAAGGGCTTTTTGAGCTCAACTGTTTGGGAGGATAGGAGCAACCTGATAAAATACAATTGAACCGGCTTAGGAGGTATTGGTAATTGACTGGGTGGTTTGAAACAGCAGCTGTTGTATTAATAGCTGCAAGCGGCATTTTTGCAGGCAGGGCTATCTCGCGCCTGCGCTATCCTTTATGGATTTGGGGATTTATCGTCCCCTTTATCTTTATTGTAATTCTCGCCACAATCCGCCTTAATCATTCCCTGATTTTCATGCCGCCGTTTGCCTGGATTATGGCCGGACGCCTGCGTTTTGTCGTTATGGCACTTGCAGTTACAATCAGCCTTTCAATCCTCGGTCTCAGATTTTCGCAAAAAACAGCTCGTTTTGCTACTTTTATCATTATGATTGCGGTTGTCGGCTGGTGCTCGGTCCTCCCGTTCCTTGCGCCCGTACTAATGAAAGACCAGCTTCTTGAATTGCCGACCATAATAGATTCAGATGGTATCTGTATGCAGACTACCGATTTTACCTGTGCTCCCGCAGCAGCTGTAACAGCACTTGCGAAATTCGGCCTTCAGGCTGACGAAGGACAATTGGCTGTTCTTTCACATACAAATCCGATGGCAGGAACACTTCCTGTTTGCCTGTCGGATGCGATTAAAGGACTTTACGGCCAAAAGGGGCTGGATTGTCAATATCGCCGTTTCGATTCCATCGAACAGCTAAAAGGGGCACCTGTAACGCTTGCTGTCGTAAAAAGTTCATTGTTCGGCGACCATTGCATCACAATCCTCGAGGTGCACGACCATCAGGTGTCTTTTGCCGACCCTGCATTAGGGAAGGTCTCGATGTCTTACGAAGATTTTGAAAAAATCTGGCGTTTTGCCGGCATCGTTCTCAAAATGAATCCTCAGCGCAGAACATAAGTCCTTACTCCGCACGCAGTTCACTTATCAGATGCAATAATTTATTGAATACGAATTTATTGTTCGATTCGTTTCCTGTAAATCTTCGTTTCGAGCGACTTTTGCCATGCTGTCCAGTTCGAATCGCTCGTCTCGTTTTCGATTGCCTCCGTGACCTGCCAGACTTTCGCATCCAGATCATCGATGTAATTTACCATATACGCCTCTGCCGTTGCAGGGAGCTTGGGGGAGCCGAATTCATACTGGCCGTGGTGCGATAATATAATATGACCGATGGAATCCATAATCGTTTTGTCGATTTGCTTTCCCTTTGCTGCGAGACTGTCGGCCTTTTGTTTGAGAATCAAAAGCCCCTGTGCAATATGGCCGATAAGCTGTCCGGTATCCGTATATGAAAACACCATATCATAATCGAGCTCTTCAGTTTTTCCGATATCGTGGAGGAATACGCCTGCGAGCACAAGGTCTGCCTGGACCTTCGGATAGAGAGGCAGAATAAAATCTGCGACCTTGAGCATCGTATGAGTATGCACTATGAGGCCGCCGATGCAGCTGTGGTGAAGTTTCATCGCTGCGGGTGCATTCTTGAAGCTTTTCATCAGCTCATCATCTGAAAGAAACTCCTTCAGCAGCAGCTTGACATCGCTGTTCTTTACCTTGCCTAAAATTTCTTGTATCTCGGTGAAAAGTTTTTCCACGTCCTTGTCTGTCCGGGCAAGGTAATCTTCCATTTTTATTTTACTTCTATCGACAACACTGACGCTGTTTACAACTATCTGAAGGTTATTTTGATACAGCTCGCTTCGCCCCTGAATCTGAAAAAACCCTGGTTTTGAAAGCGCTTTGTATATCGCCTCGCTGGCCTGCCACATTCTGGCATTAAGCTGCCCCGTCCGGTCGCATAAAAACATCGCTATATACAAATCGCCTTTTGTTGTGCTTCGCAGAATCGGGTCTTTTACGATATAAATATCACTTAGGGGCTGGCCCGGCTCTATTTCGTTGATGAATTTATGAGGCATCTACTTTTCTCCGTTATTTTCAAATAATAAGAAAGACAAAACTTTTTATGATAATAACTTTAATTCTCCTGTTGTGCAATTATCTTCATAAAAATAAAAAAGGCCTGTATCGATCTCTCGATACAGGCCCAAGTTCTAAGCTAAATCACTTACAATCGGTGTAAGTAAGCCTTTAGATGCCGAGCATATTGTCATTGAGCCAATTTAGGGCAAAGACCGCAAAATCGCTGAAGTTAATTAAATTATTCTGCTTCAAATCAACGGGGCTTCCCATCAAAACAGCCAAATCTTCCGGCGGAACTGCCTGTCCGTAAACCTTAATAGAGGCTACAGAACCAGAGAAATATTCCATCGGGTAAATCGTCGGGCTGACCCAATAGTATCTGCAACCTGCCACAACTGGATTGGCTGGTAAAATCTGTAAATCCTTGGCTGCAATTTCGCGAATGACACCGTCAACGACAACTGTTTCGACTGCACCATCATAAGTAACTGCTATCTTGTGCCAAACGTGCGCAGCCGGAGTTTTGAAGACGCCTGACGCGGTACCGAATCCCATATCAGGAGCCCAGTGGGCCGCTGCGCCGGAATAATCATCAGAGCCATAACCAAAAGAAGCGCCGCCAGCAGCAACAAGAACGTTCGCCCAGGACAGATATGGCTCAATAGCCGCTATCGAAGGATTCCATACTTCTGCAATAATCGTGAAGTCATTCGGTTCTGCATGGTCACTGGTAAGAGTAGCAGGCGCCATCTTAGTATTGCCGCCTATAGCATCTTTCCAGAGCAGCAAATCTGATCCATCAAAGGTAACTGCCTTCTTGCCTTCGACCATCTGGCAAACGGGATTTAGGTTTGCATCAGCTGGATTGAACTGATCGAAAACACCGCTCGCTGAACCTGTATTTGTCCAGCTGGAAACCGGACCGAGTGCAAGACCTGATGCATCAAGATTAATTAGAGGTGTCGGCATTGTCGGCAATTCCCCAAGCCAGACATTTCTAAAGGCTTCAAGGTCATTAGCATCAACATAGCAGTCTCCCGTAAAATCTCCGGCTAAACCGCCCGGAACGCAAACACCATAAGCAAGAATCTGAATTTCATCAAAGAATATGTTGCCGGTACCACCGGTTGCAGGAGTCGTCCTGTCGCCAACGCCAATATAAATCCTTGCGACATTAGAGAGACTGAAGTTAGCATTAGCGGCTGGGAAGGCGCTGAGAGGAATGTACCAATCCTGCCACCAGTTCTTCTGAAGCCGAACGTTGTTAGAATGAACCATTAGCACTGGTGTCGTCGGATTATTGTCGCCATCCCAGAGACCGACATACAGCTTGTCTGTTGCGACGAGCGTGTTGTTCGGGTCGCCGTAGAACGGGACCTTTAGCAGCTTATAGCCGGTCCAGTTCCTTTTTAAACCGAGGCTTTCGTGACTGGCTGGTGTTATTCTCGCTGCATCGTCTATTGCTGCCACAACCTCAGAAAACTTCGGAGCTGTGTATTTTGTGGCCACAGCGTCGTAATTGTACAGCCAAATGAGCCACTGATAGAAACCGTCGTTTTGATAGTAGAACTTCATCGACTGGTTACCGAGCAGTGCAATATTGGAATTGTTGAAATAACGAGGAGACGCAGCGGGATAACCGCCGACTGCCGGGTCTGTGTTCAACTGAACAAATGAAGCGCTTGATGTAATCTTATACTGCGGCTGACCAGCAGGTGGTGTCGGAACTATCTTTGTTAAGCTCCAGTATCCGTCTATCCAGGTCTTTCGCAGAGTGCCCGGTGCCGATGGGAAGCCTGTTGAAACATATTTTTCAAAGTCATCGATGATTGTGTAATCAAGAACTGTAAATGCCCAGGTATTGCCTTTCCACGGACTGTCTGGATGAGTCGCATTCACCTCATCAACACGCCAGTAATAAGTATTGCCGATTGTCAAAATTTCATACTGGCCAGCATTATAGCTAAATCTTCCCGATGCATCCGGCCCCTGAACATTGGCTGGACCTCTGTATTGCGGGCTGGCTGGTGTTGCATTATTTACATCATTGAAATCGCTCCCGAAGTAAACATTATGAGTTACCGCAAAGTCACCTGGTGCCCAGCTCAAGACGGGCCTCATTAAATCAAGACCACTGCCATCAATAGGTCTCGGGCTGTAAGCTTTTGCAATCAAATCTCGCCCAAAACAGAAATTCTCATACTCTATATAACCAAGAGTAGAGTTGAAAGTAGCTTGGCATAATCCTAACTGCAAAGGCAGGCCGGCCATATCTTCTCTGATCGTCGGATAAGATGTAATCTGATGACCGTCAACTATAGGCTGTTCTGTCGGAGCAGTGTTGAGATTCTGCCAGACTACTCCATCAGTGCTCCAGCGAAGGAAGAATGTTCCTAAGCCGTTATACTCCATCTGGAGGAATCTGCCCGCATCCCATGCTGTATAAGTTATACCAAAGTAAATCTGGTAATTAGTTGAATACCAGCCGTTTAAGTCACCACGATTACCGTTGCCCCAAATCGGGAAGTAAGAGATTGTTATCCAGTCTTCTCCGGCGCCCGCATCTTCAAGCTTGCTTACCCTGGCCATGATACCGCCCCAATTATGCCATACAATATTTGTATGTGCGGGGTCCCACAGTGCGGGATAATCGGTAACTTCGACCTGGGCGATAAACGGTCCAACGATCTCTTTGTAGAGAAATGCTCCCTGACTATCACCCTGCCAAAAGTTGTTTCCGGATTCCATATAAAGCTTACCAGAATTAAAATCAGTCGCAAGAACGGTAATTGTGTCTTTTCCTATAATACCGTCCCAGATGGTTCCTGTGGTGCCGCTGATTAAATAATCATGCACCGTTTCGAAATCATCACAAATCTCGACAGGAAATGCTGTCTTAAACTGCCAGACATCGCCATTAACCATTCCGAGAACACCGCAATTAGAATTAACTTTCCAGTAATAGGCTTTACCCTTATCCAGAGGTACCCCGGGCGTGGGGTAGGTGCCGACATCAGCATTAAGGTTGCTAACAACAAGTGCGGCAGGAGCGTTATTAAGAACATCGTTATAATTTAAGCTAAAGTACAAATCCTGTTTGACGACAAGCGGACCACCGGGTGTCCAACTGAGGTTTGCAATCGAAGGGTCAATTCCGCCTCTCTGGTCTTCAGGATTCGGATTTGTGGCTTTCGGTGCAACTGTAGTAAAGCTCCAAACAGGAGCCGACCATTTATTTGCACCATTGACCTCATCAACACGCCAGTAATACGTGGTATCGAGGTTCATCTGGCCGGGTGAATAACTGTTCGTGCTCAAAACATGCTTTGCAGCAGGATTACGGCCATCGACATCAGCAAAATTAGCGCTGAAGTAAAGCTCGTGACCATTTACTGCCTGAATCGAATCACCCGATTTCCATCGCAGGGTAGTTCCAATATAATTTACTTCAATAGCACCATCGAAAGGCACCGGTGAACGAGCTTCAGGATGAGGCGGAAATGCGTCAGCAGTAAGAGAAAAATCATCCCACTCGACCCATCCAATAGATGTACTCCAGGTAGCGTTAGCAAGACCAACCTGCAGAACGGCAACAGATGCCATATCAGGTCTGTTAGTGGGTGTAACCGTTACCTGGTGACCATCGACTGTTGGCTGGTCGGCGGTATTAAGGGGCTGCCAGGTTATGCCATCAACACTCCATCTCTGGTAAAAATTGCCTGCCCCATCATATTCCAGCTTAAGGAATCTGCCACCTGCCCAGCCGGTCATTGTGATACCAGCGTAAATCTGGTAATTGGTATTGTACCAGCCGTTTAAGTCTGTTCTGTTACCGTTTGAAAAGATGGGGAAGTAGCCGGTCATTATCCAGTCTTCTCCTGCACCTGCATCTGCATAGTTTGGCACTCTGGCCATTAAACCGCCATAGTTATACCAAACAACATTAGCGTCACTCCTCGGCCATAAGCCGGGAAAATTTGTAATCTCGACCTGAGCGGTAAATGCCCCGCTTACTTCCTTGTATAAAAGGGCGCCGAGATTGTCACCTGCCCACATATTTCCGCCCGATTTCATATACAAGTGTCCGGCATTTGGTTCAGTCGTCGTCAGGCTTTCCAGGATAGGACCGGTAACAAAGCCATCCCAGCCGACATCAACAACGCCCTCCGTAAGATAATTATGGGCCAAATTGAAGTTGTCGTTAAAGGAAACAGCCTGAGCAGATGAACCAGCGACTAAAAATAATACTGCAATCAAAATCCATAAATTTTTCCCGCGCATAATCATACTCCTTAACTTATTGAGACATACAAGAATGTCCAAAAAACATAGGGACTCTTTAGATTAACGGCGCGTGTGGTTTTCTGCTCAAGGAACAGAAAAAGCACCAGCAATCTAAACCGCCCATATATAATAATTAGCCACCCGCCAGTACCTGCAGGAGACAATTTAAATGTGAAATAATTAACTTCAAAATACTTGCCTTTGTAAAAATCCAAAAGCCGGATGTGCTTATGAAACTGATAAAGCTAAATATTTCTTTATCTTAATTCTTATATCAACTTTTAATACTCCATGTTCTAAGGTGCTTACCGATTTTAATCAGCTAATTATATAACTCAGCAACCTTGATAAATCAGTAACACCCTTCTTACCAAATACACCCCAAAAATAAAAAGTGACGATTTATAAAATTAAGCTAAAACCTATTTAAAAACGCTATTGACAAATCCATAAATTTATACCATATTCACTTTTTCATTGATATATAATAAAAGATTGAGGGTGTTTTGTAAATGCGCAAAAACAGCAAAAACATACGCAAAACACGCATTCGGTTAGTAAGCAGCGCCTGCTATGAGCGTTTTCTGCCTTTAACGTCACCATCCTTATTATTTCTTAAGCAGAATGGAATCGGCTTTTCAGGTATAAGCGTTTTAAGGGATGAATACGAGATCAAGAGGTCTTCATATCATTCCCACCTGCTTGTTTACACCCTCGAAGGCTCGGGGTGGATCGTCATAAACGGCCAAAAACAAATTGCCCAGGCCGGCCAGTTATGGATTTGCCCGAAGGGAGAGCCGCACCATTACGGCTTGTCCAGCGCGGTATGGAAGGTGTTCTGGTTAAGCCTGAAAGATATCCAGCCGTGGTCGGTAATCTATCAAATCGGAAACAGGCTCAAGCAATCTGTATATGGTGACAAGATTTTTAACGCAATGGAATCAATATTCTGGGAATTCAATTTCAGGGAAACTTATTCCGACAAGGCTATCCAGCTCTTTTCGGAACAGATACTTCTTTATCTTGAAAGAGAACTTCGCCTTGAAACACATATCCATGACCAGCAGACGATCCATAAACTATACAAGCTCCTGAACAAAATCAATGAACAGGTCAACTTTCCCTGGACGGTGGAACAGCTTGCGGAAGATTCAGAGCTTTTTGTTTCGCCGGGCCACTTCAGCAGGCTTTGTTTAAAACATTTAGGTAAAGCCCCTATCAAGCTCGTAATCGAGCTGCGGATGGAAAAGGCAAAGGAACTGCTGCGAAACACTGATTATTCACTGGACTCAATTTCAAAACTAACAGGTTATCAAAATCCGTTCGCGCTTTCAGCAGCATTCAAACGGCATTTCAAATGCTCTCCGCGGCAATTCCGTAAAAAATTCAGCCT
>JBFZBH010000042.1:0-10352 GCA_041308525.1 Phycisphaerae bacterium
ACAGTTGGGCTGCTGCATATCTAACACTATTAGGCCAGGGAAGGCGTGATAAAGCTTCGGGCTGATGCTGGCGCCGCTGGAAGTGAGTTGTTCGGTTGACTGGCGGGAAGCCCGAATTTGTTAAGGAAGGTGAATTTATCGGCTGGGTCTGGTCGTGACAGGCGAATCAGCAGATAAATGAATGCCTCTCCTGCCGAAAAAAAATGTTTTGTCTAAAACAATAGGTGATTACTGTCTCATAATATTGTATTGCAGGATACTAATAAGCAGGTTTTATGGCAGGCGATACAGAAAAGATAAGAATTAGAATGGAGTCCTATGACCACCGGTCTCTGGACAACTCTGCAAAAGAGATTGTGGAGCATGCCCAGCGGACCAATGCACGGGTCAGCGGCCCGATACCCTTGCCGACACGTATCGAAAGATACACGGTTTTGCGAAGTCCCCACGTGGATAAAAAATCCCGTGAACAGTTCGAGCTTAGAATACACAAGCGCCTGATAGATATTTATGAGGCCAATGCCCGTACTGTGGAGGTGTTAAACCGCCTTGTAGTTCCCGCAGGGGTTTTTGTGAAGATAAAGGCTTAGCGTTTTGTGCATAATTCGAAGAAGGTCGTGGATTTTTCAGGAAGATAAGTAAAGATATGGTGTTATTGTTAGGTAAAAAAATCGGAATGACAGAGGTTTATGACCAGCAAGGCAGGCTTCAGCCTGTAACTGTCATACAAGCCGGTCCCTGTGCAGTGATGCAGGTTAAAACAACCGAAACAGACGGATATAATGCGATCCAGCTGGGATTCGATGAAGTTAAATCATCGAGAAGGACGAAACCGGCAATCGGTCATGCTCAAAAGTCGTCTATGACACCGCAAAGATTTGTCAGGGAGATGCGTCTTGCTGCTGATGCGAAGCCAGAATACAAAGCCGGCGATTCGATTAACGTTTCGGTATTCGAGGAAAACAGCTTTGTAGATGTTACTGGCGTAAGCAAGGGAAAAGGTTTTCAAGGTGTTATGAAAAGATATAAATTCGCTGGAATGCCCGGGTCGCATGGAACCGAGCGAAAGCACCGGTCGCCCGGCTCAATAGCCAGTTTCGCAACCGACCGCGGTCATAGCGGCAAATTGAAAAAAGGCAAGCGAATGGCCGGTCACATGGGATATCGGAAGCGCACCACCAAGAACCACAAGCTTTTAACAGTTGATGCTGAAAAGAATTTGCTGGTCGTTAATGGCTCTGTCCCGGGGCCAGCAGGCGGGTATCTTATAGTGAAGACCGCCAAGAACGGCTAATTAACGGATAAACAGGATATCTGAATATGATAAATCTTTCAGTATATAATAAAGATGGCGAACAGGTCGAGACGCTGAAGGTCGATGAGAAGGCTTTCGGCGGGTATGTTCACTATCCTCTGCTCAAGCAGGCGATAGTAATGTATAGCGCCAATAAGCGCATCGGGACGGCTGCCACGAAAAACAGGTCCCTTGTGGAAGGGTCAACCAGAAAGTTATACCGCCAGAAGGGGACCGGCAACGCGAGGGTGGGCAATGTGAGGACTGCAAAGAGGGTCGGCGGCGGCGTGACGTTCGAAAAGATTGAGCGGAGTTTCAGGCAGAGGATGCCGAAAAAACAGAGGGTGCTTGCTTCGAATTGTGCCGTTCTTTACAAACTGCTCAATGACAGTGTGGTTGTCCTCGATGAACTGAAAATCGAAAAACCCAAGACGAGCGAAGTTGCACATATTTTAGAAAATTTGAAGATTGACAGAAGCTGCCTGATTATGCTAGGCCAGAGCGACGAGAATATTTATAAATCAGCAAGGAATATACCGCGGGTTTCTGTGATGCCGGTAGGCCAGCTTAATGCATGTGATGTTTGTAATCATAATAAATTATTGTTTACCAAAGAAGCTTTTATGTCTTTGCTGAAAAAAGAGAAGGCTTCAAGTTAAGGTTTAGTTTCGTGACCTATGGAACAGTATAATGTCATAATTCGTCCGCTGATTACCGAGCAGGGTGTGCATCTTGCAAACACCAAGGGAGCGTATTCCTTCGAAGTCGATAAGAGGGCGAACAAAATCGAGATTACACAGGCAATCGAACAGATATATTCAGTGAAGGTGGACAAGGTAAGAACAGCCAATCGGAAAGGTAAACAGCGCAGAAGAGGCCGCAAGACGGGCAGCACAAAAGACTGGAAGAAGGCGGTTGTTTATCTTAAGCCGGAATTTCACATAGATTTATTCTAATGAAGGCGGCTGTAAGGCAGGTGAAAGATGGGAATTAAAATTTATAAACCGACAAGTGCTGGAAGAAGAAACAGTTCCGTCAATGATTATGCGGAAGTTACCTGTTTAGTCCCTGCAAAAAATCTTTGCACCAGAATAAAAAAGAGAGGCGGCAGGAACCATCAGGGCTATACCACCACAAGGTTCAGAGGCGGCGGCGCAAGAGGCATATACCGCCTCATAGATTTCAAGCGCGACAAGGACGGAATCAACGCCAGGGTTGCGTCCGTGGAATATGATCCCAACAGGAACTGTTTTATTTCCCTGCTGAACTATGCGGATGGCGAGAAAAGATATATTTTAGCACCTTACGGCATTTCCGTCGGCGATGTTGTCCGCAGCGGCCCTGACAGCGAGCCGCGGCTCGGAAACGCAATGCCTCTGGAAATCATACCAGCCGGCATCGAAATTCATAATATTGAAGGGCAACAATCGGCAGGCTGAGCAATCCTGATTATCAAAACGTATCATGGGGCAAAGCTGGCAGGACTCGCCATGTCGGCAAAAGACCGCATGTAAGAGGCAAGGCACAGAACCCTGTTGCTCATCCCCTCGGCGGCGGTGAGGGAAGAGCGAACGGCGGAAGGCATCCGTGCTCTCCGACGGGCGTTCTTGCGAAGGGCGGCAAGACACGCAATCCGAGGAAACCGAGCAACCGGTGGATTATTCGAAGAAGAAGAAATATTAGACAGGGACAGCTTGTCCTGTAGAAATTGTAAATTTGAACCTAAAGGAATTTTATGGGAAGGTCGCTTAAAAAAGGGCCATACGTTGACCAGAAGCTTTTTACGAAAGTAAAAAAGCAGGTGGAGAATAGAACTCATGAGCCTATTAAAACCTGGGCGCGGAGATGCACTATTATCCCGGAGTTCGTGGGTTTTACATTTATGGTCCATAACGGAAAAATGTTCCATAAGGTTTTTGTTACAGAGGACATGGTCGGGCACAAGCTCGGCGAGTTTTCGCCGACCCGGCTTTTCCGCGGTCATTCGACTCGCAAGGTAGAGGAAGTTGCCACTTAAAGATTAAGTCGCTAAGGATAAAACGGAATATATGTTAAGTTCATATAAATTAAAAAAGATTTTCAGGCGGCAGAGCAGGACAGTCGAGCAGCTCGCAGAGCAGATTGTTCGGCCGGGCCTGAATAGAAAAGCAGCGGTTTCTGCCATAAAGAACTGGCAAAAAGGCCTGTTTAAGCCGATACCGCGAAAACAGGACATGGAGAAGCTTGCATCGGCACTCTCGGTAGAAGTGAATGATATCAGCGAATGGTGCTCTACATATCGATATGCGCCCGGTTCTCCGCTGAAGGCACGACCTGTGGCGCGGATGATTGTGGGCAGGCCTGTACAGGATGCGATGGATATTCTGAAGTTTACGAAGAAGCGTTCCGCAGCGATGATTAACAAGGTCCTGAAGAGCGCGATCGCTGATGCGGATGAGCAGCAGGCAGAAACAGACAATTTATACGTAGCCAGTGCGATTATCGATGATGCGGGTGTTCGCATCGGCACAAAGAGGTTCAGGGCGAAGGACAGGGGCAGAGCCCATGCGATTGCCCAAAAGGCCTCGCATATTCATGTGACAGTTTCGCTTATATAAGATTTTCGAAAAAATATATCGGAAAAAGAGAATAAAATATGGGTCAAAAAACGTCGCCAATAGGTTTTAGAACAGGCATCACGAGAAGCTGGCAGAGCACCTGGTATGCTCCGAAGGCCAGTTACGGAGATTTTCTCGTTGAGGACGAAAAGATTCGCCGCTATATCGACAATAAATATAACCGCCAGATGCCTCGCGGGGCCGTCTCGAAGACAGAGATAATCAGGACCCGCAACGAGGTAAAAGTCACGCTTTACAGCGCAAGGCCAGGCATTGTCATCGGGCCGAGGGGCGGCGAGGTAGAGAAGCTTCGCGAAGAGCTCGAATCATTGACAGGGAGGAAAATTACGGTCAATGTTACAGAGATTAAAAATCCTGACCTCGATGCGACGCTTGTGGCTGAGGCAATAGCTGAGCAGCTCATCAAGAGAGCCGCTTATAAAAGGGCGATGAAGCAATTTTGCGAATCAGTAATAAATGCCGGAGCGAAGGGTGTAAAGATTGCCTGCAGCGGGCGCCTCGGAGGTGCTGAAATGGCCCGCAAAGACACCCAGAAGCTCGGAAGCATCCCGCTTCAGACTCTCGACGCCAACGTTGATTATGGAACTGCCACCGCTGTTACGACTTACGGGGCAATCGGAATAAAGGTCTGGATTTATAAGGGCAGATTCGGCGAGGAAATAGAGCCTCAGCAGGTTCGCCGTCCGGCTCGGCGGTCGGGACCTTCGAGGCCCAGAACAGAAGGATACAGATCCAGACGGCAGCCAAAAGAAAAGCAGCCTCATTCTGCTCCTGCGGATACAGTTGCACCAGCGGCACCAGCGGAACAACAGCAGCCGCCGGCCGAAGAGCCGAAGCCTGAAGGTTAATGCGGTTATTGAAAGTTTGAAAAATTTTCTGTTGATAAACAGTTTTTGTAAAGGGTAGTAAAAAATGGCAATGATGCCAAAAAGAGTTAAGTATCGAAAGAGCCAGCGCGGCAGAATGAAAGGTGTCGCTTCGAGGGGAAATTTTGTCACCTTCGGCGAGTATGGACTGCAGGCCCTCGAGACAAGCTGGATATCCGCCAAGAACATCGAGGCCGGAAGAGTTTCAGCGAGCCATTTTTTACATCGTGAAGGCAAGGTTTATGTAAGGATTTTCCCCTATAAGCCTGTGAGCAAAAAGCCTCTCGAAACAAGAATGGGAAAAGGAAAAGGCGAACCGGAAATCTGGGTAGCAAGGGTAAGACCGGGACAGATTTGCTTCGAGGTCGGCGGTGTCTCCGAAGAAGTTGCCAAACAGGCGCTTATCAGGGTGGCACATAAGATGCCGATTAAATGCAGGTTCGTTCGAAGACGGCATTCGCTGTAAAAAGAAATTTTCAATGAGCCGGCTTCGGCAGAATTGACAGAGGTTCGTTATGGAAGCAAAACATTATAGAGAAATGAGCACCGAAGAGCTGAACGACAAGCTCGATGAGCTTAGGAAGCGTTTGTTCGAGCTTCGTTCTCAGGCTGTTACAGAGACTTTGGAGAACTCAAAGTCGGTGCATAATATAAAACATGATGTCGCAAGGATTAAAACGGTTTTGCGTGAAAAATCAAAGGCTTAATGGCAGAAGACGGATATGCAGGAAAAAAAGGTAAAAACTGAAAAGGCTGTAGTTATTAGACGGATCGGCGATAAGAGCGTCAAGGTCGCCATTGATTATACGGTTAAGCACCCGAAATACGGCAAATATATCAGGCGCAGAACAACCTTCAGCGTCCATGATGCGCTTAACAGCGCTTCTGTCGGCGACCTGGTTGAAATTACCCAGAGCAGACCATACAGCAAGACGAAGGCCTGGCGGCTGGTTGGTGTGCTTGCCAAGGCAGCGGAAAAATAATGTCAGAGAATTTGTTAGAAGGTAAGGAAGATATATCGTGATTCAGCAGTACACAAGATTGGAAATCGCTGATAACTCTGGTGTGAAAGAGGCGATGTGCATCAGGGTCAAGGGTAAAAACACAAGCAGAAAGCGCAATACCCGCTCGACGGGAACCATTGGCGATATAATCTGGGTTGCCATAAAAAAATCGATGCCGACCTGTCAGCTCGATGACAAGAAGGTTTATAAGTGCGTAATTATACGAACAAGAAAGCCGTTGAGGCGTCCTGACGGCAGTTATGTGAGGTTCGACAGCAACGCGGCTGTAATGATTGATAACGAAGGGAACCCGATAGGGACAAGAATTTTCGGTGCTGTTGCCAGGGAGCTTAGAGAAAAGAATTTTATGAAAATTATTTCACTGGCAAGTGAAGTGGTCTGATTGATTTATAAGTATTACAGGAAACAGGAAAGAGTAACGATAAATGGCAATGCATGTGAAAAAAGGTGATACGGTTCAGATTATAACCGGCGACCAGAAAGGTGCGGTCGGCAAGGTCCTTCGTGTAATCCCGGACAAGAATACAGTTGTTGTCCAGGGCCATAATATGGTTTTAAAGCATGTTCGGCCATCGCGAAAGAACCCTCAGGGCGGCAGAATTCATGTCGAGAAGCCGGTGCATATCAGCAATGTTCTTCCTGTGAATCCGAAGACTTCCAAGGCCACGAGGGTTCGTTACAAGCTCGAGCAGGACGGGACAAAAAAGCGTGTTGCGAGCGACGGCACGGAAATAGGCGTAGTCGTGAAAAAAGTACAGTGAGAAATTAATTTTTAGATAAGGTTAAATTTATATAAACAGAAAATATGGCGCGTTTGAAAGATTTATATCGTTCGAAGATAGTTGGGCAGCTTCAGAAAGAGTTTAATTACACAAGCCCGATGGCGGTGCCGCGGCTCGAGAAAATAGTCATATCCATGGGCGTGGGCAAGGCCGTCCAGGACAAGAAGTTTATCGAGCTTGCGAGAAAAGACCTGATGATGATTTCCGGTCAGCTTCCGCAGGTCTGCAAGGCCAAGAAAAGCGTTTCGAATTTCAAGGTGCGAGCAGGTCTTGAGACGGGTCTGAAGGTCACTTTGCGCGGCAGCCGGATGTATGAATTTATGGACAGGCTAATCAGCCTTGCGATACCGAGAGTCAGGGACTTTCGCGGTCTGGACACGAACAGCTTCGATGGCAGAGGCAATTATTCAATGGGTTTGAGCGAACAGAGCGTATTTCCCGAAATCGACCCCGGGAAAGTGGAATTTCAGCAGGGAATGAATGTAACGTTTGTTACAACGGCACATACATCCGAAGAGGCCAGAAGAATGCTGGCACTGTTCGGGATGCCCTTCAAGGGGCCGGCAGAAAAATAAACGGCTGCGGATGTGACTGCGGCTTTAACGGAGTTTTTTAATGACGACAAAGGCACTGATAAATAAGTCAAGAAGTAAACCGAAGTTTCGCGTAAGGCAGTACACGCGATGCCAGCTTTGCGGCAGGGCACGGGCGGTTTATCGAAAGTTTAAGGTTTGCCGCATCTGTTTTAGAAAACTGGCCAATGAAGGCAAGATTCCTGGCGTAAGGAAGGCAAGCTGGTAAATATTCGATCCGCCGGATTCGAGTGAATGCAGAACGCTGCCGGCGGTTGTGTTGAGGAAAGTATATGAGTTTGAATGATCCAATATCAGATATGTTGACAAGGATTCGAAATGCCCTGCGGATTAAAAGCCGCTCGGTCAATGTCAGGGCGTCTAAAATTTGTCAGGGCATCGCTGAAGTCCTTAAGGAAGAAGGTTATATCCTTGGTTATGACAGGATCGAAGACGGCAAGCAGGGAATCCTGAGAATCGACCTTAAATACGATGACCTGGGTGAGAGTATTATCGAAAAGATAACGAGAACAAGCAGGCCCGGCAGAAGGATGTATTCGAAGGTCGATAAGCTGCCGAAGGTCCTCGGCGGGATGGGAATTGTGATTGTATCCACGAGTAAAGGTGTTATGAGTGATAGAAAATGCCGCGAATCAAAAGTGAGCGGCGAAGTGCTTTGTACGGTGTACTAATTAATTATGAGTCGAATAGGAAAAAAACCTGTTGTTATTCCTGAAAAGGTAAAAGTCGAGCAAAAAGAGCGTGTTGTGAAGGTTTCCGGCCCGCAGGGCGAGCTTCATCTTAATTTGCCTGAGCCGCTGAAACTGGAGATAGAACAATCACGCGCAGTTGTAGTTAATCCTGAGCCACAGTCCTCGAAGGCCAAACAGCTTCACGGCACCATAAGAGCGCTAATTGCCAATATGGTTCTTGGTGTCAAGGATGGGTATCAGAAAAAGATGCAGCTTTTCGGGACGGGTTATAACGTAAAAATGGCAGGCGACAAGCTGGTCATTCAGGCCGGCTTTGCAAATCCACTTGAGGCTAAAGTCCCCAAGGGCGTTAAAGTAAATATCGATAATCCTGCTGCAAAGGGCGACGAATCACCCGCTGTTTTTACAGTATCTGGACCTGATAAGGCCCTTGTCGGTCAGTTTGCAGCAGATGTAAGAAAATTAAGTCCGCCCGAACCTTATAAGGGCAAGGGCATTCGTTATGCCGATGAGCATGTCCGCCGGAAGGTCGGCAAGGCCTTTACGACAGGGACTGCTTAATGTTTTTTTTATCGGCTGCGCATCGAATGGTTTTTTGATGTTTTTGGAGTTGTTGTTTTAATGAAAAGATTGGAAAAAATAAAAAGGGCTGCCGTGAGACGCAAGTATCACGTCAGAAAAAAGGTGTTCGGAACTCCGGACCGTCCGCGGCTGGCTGTCTTTCGTTCCAACAGGCATATTTATGCCCAGATAATCGATGATGTTGCCGGACTTACTCTGGCTTCTGCAAGCACGATGTCGAAAGCTATACACGGACAGCTCCAGAAAACAGGAAACAGAAAAGCCGCTGTGGCAGTTGGCGAAGCGATTGCCAAACAGGCGCTCGGCGTAGGCATAAAGTGCGTTTGTTTTGACAGAAATACTTATAAATTTCACGGCAGAGTCAAGGCCCTTGCAGAGGCCGCCCGAAAGACCGGGCTCGCGTTTTAATAAATAGATATGGAGATATAAATTGGCAGCAGAAACCTTTAAATATTCTGAACAGCAGGAAAATCCTCTTGAGGATACGACTGTAAAGATTTACCGAAGCGCCAAGGTAGTGAAGGGCGGAAGGCATTTCAGTTTCGAGGCGCTGGTTGTCGTCGGTGACCGCAACGGCACGGTAGGCATCGGATACGGCAAGGCAAACGAAGTTCCGCAGGCAGTCGAAAAAGGAATCAAGGACGCCAAGAAGTCCTTGTATAAGGTACCGCTCGACGGCAGGACAATTCCTCACCAGGTCACAGGCCGGTTCGGAGCAACAAAAATAATTATGATTCCGGCATGCCCTGGCACAGGCGTTATCGCAGGCACAAGCGCCCGGTCAGTCCTGGAGTATGCGGGCATTCAGGATGTGCTCACAAAAGTTATCGGCAGCACCTCCGCCAAGAACGTAGTCAAGGCCACTCTGAACGGTCTGTTAAAGCTTCGCAACAAGGAAATGGTCGAGGCCGCGCGGGGTGTCAAGATTGAAGTGTCAAAAAGGTGGTGATGGCTAATGTCTATTACAAAAATAACATCTTTAGCAGGCGCACATAAGAAGAGAAAACGCATAGCCCGCGGTCCCGGTTCGGGACACGGCAAGACAGCCGGCCGGGGACACAAGGGACAGAAAAGCCGGTCTGGCGGTCCGCGTCTTATTCTATCAGAAGGCGGACAGATGCCGCTGTTCAGAAGACTGCCGAAACGAGGCTTCAGCAATTTCAAGTTTGCTGTTTGTTATCAGATAATAAATGTCTGCCAGCTTGAAAGATTCGAGGACGGTGCAGAAGTTGGTATAGAGCAGCTGTCGAATGCAGGGCTTGTGGGAAGCGCCAGAGAAAAAGTCAAAGTTCTTGGCGACGGCGAGCTAACGAAACGGCTGACAGTAACGGCGAATAAATTCAGCAAGGCAGCGGAACAGAAAATTCATGCCTGCGGCGGAGTTACCAAGGTGGTTTAAATCAAAGGATTGAAATTAATAAGAAGAAATTATGATTAGCACAGTTTTTAACATATTCAGAATTCCGGACTTGCGCAACAGAGTCCTTTTCACCCTGTTAATGCTCTTAATCTACAGGATCGGATTCCATATTCCTGTGCCCGGTTTTACATACGAGGAGATTATGTCACAGGCGGCGCAGTCCGACGATCCTTTCGGCAGGGCGGCGGAATATATGGAGATGATTACGGGCGGAATCTTCAGCCGAAGCAGCCTGTTCGGAATGGGTATTATGCCCTACATTACTGCTTCGATTATCCTGATGCTTCTGGGTGAAGTAGTTCCATCACTTCGCAAGCTGCGCCAGGAAGGACAGACGGGCTACAAGAAAATTAATGAATACACGCGCTATCTTACGATTCCGGTCTGCATTATCCAGGCTGTGATGTATATGAAAATATTCCGCGGCGACCGGATGATTTATGCAGGGATGGAAACAGAGGCCATGATAATGGGCACCAT
>JBFZBH010000043.1:0-7831 GCA_041308525.1 Phycisphaerae bacterium
TCCATTTTTGCCAGAATCTTTAATCTGCTTACCATCGGAACATACATTGCCTTCGGCGGCGGAGAGATTTCGGACATATCACCATCTATTCTGAAACGGACCTTTACCGCCTTTTCGAAGGGCTCTATATGAATATCGCTTGCCTTGCTCTCGACGGCTGAAAATAGGATGTGGTTGACAAGCCGTATTACCTGGCTGTCACGGCCTTTGGGCACTGGCTTGTCAAGGTTGACAATTTCCTCGACACTTTCATCTTCATTTTTTTCCTTTGACTGATCCGGGGCCTGTGCTTTTTCCTCAGAAGCGATTTCCTTGACGATGTCTCGCGTTCCGAAGACTTCTCCGAGGGCATCGCTAATCATCGAGAAAGTTGCTATGACCGGCTTGGGGATTAATCCTGCGGACAGTTGAATCCTTTCGAATGCCCTGAGGTCTATGGGATTTGCAATGGCGACCTTAATTGTGTTGCCCTGCCTGCTTATAGGAACAAAATTATTTTCACGGCAGACCGTTTCCCCAATCAATTCGGCCAGTTCTTTATCAGCAGAAAGAGGACCGCTAAGCTCAGCAAGGGGCATTCCAAGCTCTTCGCTGTAGGCGCGTGCGATATCGTCTTCGGTGACTATGTTTGCATTGGTCAGGATTTCCTCGACCGAGCCTGTGGAGCGGGCCATAGTTTCCCGGACGACATTGAGGTCGTCGGATTTAATCACGCCGCGTTTTACAAGAAGCTGGACAAGCAGCGGCTGTTCTGTTGTAAAGCCATCACTCACTTTTATTTCCTTTGCTTTCGATTTGTTCGGAGGTCGCTGTCCGAACATCGTTAAAATCATTAACATCGTTCGAGATTTTCAAAACGGCTTTGGTGCCGTTACAGGTCAGGATAACTTTGTCTTCGCCGATTGCGCTGACCCGCCACGGCTGGTTGGCATCTGCCGTCACTACCGGTGAGCCGACACTGTAAACTTCTGTGCCAATCATCGCTAAGCTCTGACCATCTGAACCGGTAAATATGCCCATAAGTCTTTCGGGAAAATCGACAGTATTTTCGCCGCCTGAATTTTTGTTTGTGCCTTCTGTTCCATTCAAATATGCGGAAGTGAAACGGCCATCCGTGCCGATGACAAACGGGTCGCGGTTGGCGGGGCTGGCATGATTGACAGGCTCAATAAACTTTGGCGAAAGAAGTTTCGCACTGATAGAGGGAACTTCCTTTTCTTCGCCTGCAAGACTTAAGCCTGTCGTTTCAAACGAAGAATATGCCAGGTAGCCAATAACACCGATGGCTATAAACGGAGCAAATTTATTTATTAAATGCAGCATTATTTTTTCGGTAAAATTCCAAGAATCATAATTTTCATTAATAAGCTCTTCGGTTCCTGTTTGAACTGCAGCATGTCAACCCTCAGGATTCGCTGAGAGCTTTCTATCCACTCGACAAATTTTTTAAGTTCCGGATAGGGCCCTTCAACTTCCATTGACAGAACGGCTGCCTTGTAAGGGCCGACTTTTTTCTCCTGCTTCGATTCCATCCCTCGCAGTTTGACCTGAAACTTTCGCAGACCGTCGAGGATGTACTGTATCCATTCGTTGGTGTCGGACTGGTCGCCGATGAGACCGTGAAAAGCTTCAACCTGTTTTTGGAGCTTTTCATATTCGCTAATTGAGCTAATGCGATCCTTTTCTGCGGCAATCTGCTGTTTAGTTAAATTGATTTTGTCGGAAAGAGGCATATAGATAAGGGCGACTGCGGCTGCCAGAAGGGCACCGATGGTAAAGAGGCGCAGTTTCATCGGGTTGCCCAGATGCTTGAGCGCCAGAGTTTTATATTTAAGCATTTTGGTTTTATCCATCAGTTCCATCTGTTTTATCCTTCAGATTCGCTGTTTGCAGATTTTTCATCTTGTGCAGGTTTTCCCTCGGCGGATTTTTTCGGCATTGCCAAAACTGTGAACATCGCCGTTTCGCTGTTTCCTTCGCGCCGCCATTTAATTTCAGCCAACTGGACCTGGGGAAAATCTCTCTGGAGCAGCTCGACCTTTCTCAATGATTCGAGAAAAGATTCTATTGCTTCCGGGGCGGCCTTTCCTTTTTCGAAGAGGGTAATTCCTCTCAAAGACAAAAGCTTTTTTTTCTGGGTGGTTCCGCCCTCCATTTTTTTGACACCTATTTCCTCGAATTCACAAACAGCCCAGAGGTCCGAGAGGCTTACATTGGGGGGAAGTCTTGTCGGGAGGTCTCTTAAGTAATCGCTCCAGACAATTTTTGATTTGAGAAATTTTTCAATTGCCTGTGTTTCGGCAAGCAGGGGCTTTTTGTCCTTTGCAATATCCGCGGTCTGTTTGTTTTCTGCCCAGGTATGCATCGAGTTTTGCTGTTTGAGATTTTTCAATGTCAAGTTGAGGTCGGAGGCTTTCTGCCACAGCATAAGCCCAAGGCAACCGGAAAGAAAAACAACAAACGCCGCCATTTTCCATGGGAACATTTGAAGAATTCCCGGTTTCGGCCTAACTTCCCTGAAGAGGTCGAATTGGGGGTCCTTTTTCGATTTGGCGGACATCGCGAGGCTGCCGCTGCAAAGAGAATCGGTGAAACCCACCTCATTGCCGGCTTCGACTTCCAAACCTGTTTCGCCTGCCAGCCTGCTGCCTATTTTTTCTGCATCGGGCCCCTGAACAATTATCCCGTCCACTGCAGATTTGCGGAATATCACAATGCATTGAATCATAATGCTTCTTACGGCTGACTCAATTTCTTCTACAGATGTTGTTGGAGAAAAACTGAATCGTTTGAAGTAAACGGGATTTCTGTCAATTACCAGAATGGCGAGGCCGCCGCTGTCATTTAGGAAAACCTGAATGAAAACCTTCCAGTGTTTTAAATGTTTCGGAAGCTTTGCGGAAAAAACAGATATACACCAGGGGGTCGGCTTGAGCTGAACATTTTTAAAGCCTGCCTGTGCAAAGGCGGCATACAATTCATCAACCAGTTTCTTTTTGCAGACACTTATGCTCCAGAACTGACCCGAAAGGGATTTAGACTTGTTTATTTTGAAATAGTCGGCGACGATATCATTTCGCTCCTCAGCTGAATGGAAGCCTACGGCTTCGAGGAGTTTGTCGCGGACGTCCTCCTGCTGTTCGTATTCTGCGCCGGCTGTTATGAAAAATGTCTGCTCGGGCCGCAGGCCCAGACATAGCGGAGTATTTTTAGAGACTTTTTTGACGTAGTCCTTGAGGGTGTCTGCCAGAGAGCCGAGAGGGTTGAGCTGGTCAATGTTGAAAGAGTGCTGACCGAGAAGGCCGGGGCCCTTAAATGTAAGACCCGCCTCGGTTATGCTGATGCGGTCGTTCGACAAATAAACACCAATCGTGCGACCAAGGCATAATTTTTTGCTTTTGGCTGCCATAAGATTTTGTTCCATATAAGCTTACACATAAATCGACATAATGAAAAAGTGACTTAAGTTGGAGGAATTATGGTCATATAAAAGGGGCGTTTTCCCGGTGTATTTAGGAGCTTGATATAATGTTTTTTCGAGGTGTGAAAATAAAAAAAGGGACAACAATTTTTATTGTTGTCCCAGTTTTGTAAAACTTGTGGACTTGTGGCTTATCAGCAATACTTTCAATTAGCTCTGCATCGGGTTGATTGAGCTTAACGTTTCAATGGTACTGTTGACCGAATCATAGCCTTCCTCAGTGAAGACAACAGTGTAAGCACCGTAACCTGCAGCTGCTCCTGACCTTGTAAGAGTTAAGGTCCAGGAATCTTCGAGGCTTGCAGTGCTGCCCGCAGCTATTGCACCGACTGTGAAATACTTCGGGGCTGTAAACTTAATGTCCAGATCGGTTACAGCTGAGGCATACGTGCTTTGCCTTGCGTGATAACGTTCCTGGGCTGACTGAACAGCTGCCAGGTAGTTGAAGGCTTCCGCAGCCTTTGACCGCTCGACCGAAGCTCTGAATCTCGGTACGGCAAAAGCAGCCAGCACACCGATGATTACGATAACCACCGCAAGCTCGACCAGTGTGAAACCGGCATTATTTCTTGACCTGTTTGCTTTCATTTGTTTCTCCTTAAAAAGTTTATTTTTTATATTTGGACAAGTCCCTGCCACAAGAGACTCAAGTTTCAGGTTTTCAATGAGCATCCGCTGCGACAGTATTGTCTGGTTAATCGAAACAAACGTCAGGTGACTTTAGATGATAAATTGGAAAATATAACTATAGAATGATTTTCGGCCTTTTTGAAACAGGCTACTTTTTTGTTATTATAGGTCTTGAAATAAATTTAATTGAGGTAATGCAGACGGTTTCTATCTTTGTTATAGGAACATATACCGCTGGGCAGTCAGTCAATATAAGCAGCCAATGCGAAGGAGGATTTTTATAATTTCATCTCCCAGCCCCGCTGGTATTCTCTTCGCCAAAGCTTATTAGCGGGTTTATTATCAAGAATATGTCCGGTTTTCGGGTCGCAGGTCAGGACAGAATTTGTCCGCAATGCGATATTTCCAAGCTGGCACAGAAGCGTGCTTTTATGTCCCTCGTCGATGGGCGAGGACAGTTTCACATTACCGCGTATCGCTTCGACAAGATTGCCGGCGTGGTTGTCGCCGAGGCCCGGGTCTGTGGTATTTGTTGTTTCTTTTGCCTGCTCGCGTCCGACTGTTTTGACAAGCTTACTGTCTGCATCGAAAACCTTGTATGAGTTCGAGAGATAGAGAATTGTGCCTTTTGAGCCGTAAAGGACGACGCCCCTCTGGTCGCCTTCGATTGCGAAGCCGTTGCAGCTTCTTGATTCCCAGAGGATGGATTTGCGTCCTTCGAAATCGATTGTTATGGTCTGCGTATCAGGACATTCCCAGTCGTCCTGTCCTTTGAAGCAGTATCTTCCTCCGAGGCTGACAACTTTTTTGGGGAAATCAACACCGAGCGCCCAGCGTGCCACATCTATCTCGTGCGTACCGTTGTTGAGGGCTTCGCCAGTCCCCCAGTGCCAGAACCAGTGCCAGTTATACGGATGGATATTGTTCCTGTAGTCAACTCTCGGAGCCGGTCCCTGCCAGAGGTCCCAGTCGAGGAATTCCGGCACAGCTGTCTTTTTTCCGAAACCTATAGGCCCTCGTGTGTTTGCATACCAGGTTCGTGCAAAATAAACATCGCCGATGATGCCTTCTTTGATTTCTTCAATCATTTTATTCGCCACTGCTGTCGAGCGTCGCTGGTTGCCCATTTGAACGAGCTTGCCGAATTTCTTTTGGGCTGCCACGAGCATTTCGCCTTCAGCAGGATTATGGCTGCAGGGCTTTTCAACATAAACATTTTTGCCCGCCTTTAGTGCCTGCAGCGTCATCGGTGCATGCCAGTGGTCGGGAGCTGCTATAACAAGGACATCGACATCCTTGTCCTCGAGGGCCTTTCTGAAGTCGGTTAAAGTTTGGGGTTTTTTGTTCTGGGCCTTTAAGGCGGTTTCGACAGCCTTATCGAGGTATCTTTTATCGACGTCGATTACGTATTTAACTTCGCAGTTGGGCAATTTCGCAAATTGCTCTGTCAGATAATTTCCCCTGCTGTTGATGCCCGCCACAGCAGCAACAACCTTTTCGTTGGGCGAGCCTTCAGCATAAGCTTTGAGTGTCGCAATTGATAAACCCAATGCGATGCCAGCCTTCCCTGATTTTTGTAAAAAAGTCCTGCGGTCAATTTTTGCGTTCATTTTTCTGTGCCTTTCAAACTTAATCGAGTTCTCTAATTTTTATGCTTCTGAAATGCACTTCGTTGCCGTGGTCCTGCAGAAGTATATGTCCTGCGGCGGCCTCTCCGAAATTCGGCCAGACATTGTATTTGCTTCTGGCAACGAGGGCACGCCACATCTGAGTGGCCCTTTCATATTCGACCAATTTTATCCCGTTAAGCCAGTGCTCGACGTGCTTATCCTTTACGAGAATATATGCCTGGTTCCAGTCGTATTTATTTACGAGTTTTACGTATCTGCTTTCAGGCGGGATCAAGTCGTATAGCGAAGCGAGTGTTCTGTTTCCAGCGGTTCCGGCCTTGGCATCGGGATGAATTTCGTCGTCGAGAAGCTGATATTCGCAGCCGATGGCAGAGCCTTCGCCTTTATTAAGGTCCGGGTCAACGAAATATTTTATGCCGCTGTTGGCACCTTTAGTCAGCTTGAAATCGGTCTTAATCTCGAAGTTTTTATATTTTTTTACAGTGATAATATCTCCTCCTGCGGCGGATTCGGCTCCGCCGCTTGAGAGGACAATCAATTCACCGTTTTCAATTTTCCAGCCCTTGTCCGGGAATTTGTCTAACTTTGCGCCGCGCCAGCCATCGGCGGTTTTCCCGTTCCAGAGAAGTTTCCATCCTTCTGCTTGTTCGCGCTGCGACAGCTGATTTGGAATAAGATTTACCTGCGGGACTGAATAATCAGGTTTCGAAATATGTGCAGCGGGATTTTCTGTTAATATTTTGATGTTTTTCCAATAAACTTTTTTGCCTTCATTTTTTGTATCCTTGCCGATGGAATGCACCTGCAGGCCGATGAAGCCTTTGGCTGTCATATTATCCACCAGGTCTGCGCAGGGGATGCCGTTGACAAAAGTTCTGATATTTGTGCCGACGGCTTCGACTCGGAAATGATTCCACTGACCATTCTTAAAGGCATCCTGTGCCTTGGGCTTATCGGCCAATGGATACAGCCAGCCCCTGCGGGCCTCATCGTAAATTCCGCCGGTCCATTTCCTGTCGGAAGTGTCGCATTCGATTTGATAACCGTGGACCCTTCCATTCTGATATTCAGTCAGGCTTTCGCTTCTGACCTGCACGCCGGAGTTGAGTCCTTCGTCTGCTTTCATATCGTATTCGAGGATAAAGTCGCCGAAGGTTTCTTCGGTGCACAGAAAGCTGTTCGGCTGGCCGGCGACGGTCTGGCCGACGAGGATTCCATCTTCTGCATAATACTTTGCTTTTCCGTTGAGGATTTTCCAGCCCTCCAGGTCTTTTCCGTTAAAAAGATTTTTGAACTGCTGTGCTTGTGTGCAGCTCGAAGCTGCAATCAGGACAAGACCGAATAAAACCAGCAAACTTTTTTTCTGCATCTTCAATTACTCCGTAAAATGCACGTTATCAGCTTCTGGCAGCCAAGACTGATGGCTGTATCAATGCCTGCAAAGACAATTCTATGATAATACAAACGGGATGATTAGCAAAAGTTTTTTCGAAATGAATTTAGAAAATTTAACAGAAGGTTTGTCTGTTATGAATTGAAAAGGTCTGAATTGTAATGGCGCACGTTATCAATAATCGAAGTATCGGACGCCCTCAGCATCCGTTCCCGGCCAGTTCAAGCGGAAATTTCTGGTGAATGGCTGATATATCCACCCGAAAGTATCTGTCTCGGCGGGGTCTGATGGAAACGAATCGGCGTTGGCGAGAATTTTTACGGAAGCAAGATTGTTGAAGGGATTTTCAGGGAACTTGACCACAGTATAACTGCCGCTGCCGAGCTGTGCGCGAAAGGCATCCTGCGTAGGGGTCTGCTCTATATCGTTGCCCGGATATCCCGGAGCAGCACCATTGTGCTTGGATGTGTATAGCTCGATAATTGTCCGCAGAGTCTGCAAATCATCCTTGGCTGTGGAAGCTTTTACCTGATTGCTGTAACTTCGATAGGTGGGAATTACGATCGCGGCCATTATGCTGAGCATACAGACTACAATTAACACCTCTATTAATGTAAATCCTTTTTTCATTGCCAATATACCCAAATCAGAGTGTCTCCACCTTCCTAAATTATAAGATATATATCGGCAGGGAAA
>JBFZBH010000044.1:0-7824 GCA_041308525.1 Phycisphaerae bacterium
GCAGTCCTGACCGGGCCTATTTTACTGATACCTTCGAAAAACCAGATATATCCTATCACGGTCGCAAAGACAGCAAAATAAATAAGGCTAATCCAGTCTTTCGCTGCGTATGTCCCCAGTTTGCCGAACATTCCTCCCATCGCCGCAGGAATAAAAAGCATAACAGCACCGCACAGTACCGAATACGAAACCATGACCAGAGGTGAAAATTGTGCAACCACTCTTTTGCCGAGTAGTGAATATGCTGTCCAGCAGATTACGCACCCGAAAATATAATAATCAGCAGTGCTGATGCTTTGGCTGAATATGCTTTCAGGCTTTCCCTTTGTTATTACTGTCAGAGCACCGGTTATTGACATAAGGATTCCTGCCAGCCGAATTATCGTAAGCTTTTCACGAAAAAGAAACGATGAGAATATCGCAACAAACACAGGAGTCGTAGCAATAATAATCGAAGACCTTGATGCCTCTATCGTCCGAAGCGCCGTAAAAAAGAAAATATTATACAAAAACACCCCGCAGAAACCGAGCAGAAGAAAAAACAGCAATTGCCTGAAATCCGGCCTGGGCAGTCGTTTAAGCGTTAGCCTGCATACAGCTATCATAATCACAGCCGAGACCGCGAACCTGATAAAAGCCGCTGCTGATGGCTCAACAGGACCATCTTTCCTGCCAATGACTTTCCCTGCTATAAATGTCCCTCCCCACAACATTGCCGTCAGAATCAATTTTATATAAATCCACATACCCGGCCTTGATGCATCTTTATTCTCAATAAATATATGTTGCAAATTTAAGCTGTCAAAAATATAGCATACTGATTTCCCTTTAGGCAACAACTTTATGCTTTCGCTTTATAAGCTGCTGCTATGTTCTCAAAAAGCATTTGTAATATTTTTTGAACCTTTATTTACTTTTTCAAAAGGCGGTCAAAATATTTTCCTTTTTTGTATTTTCGAAAGGATTTTTTTTTGACAGCCTGTTAAACTAATTTATAATAGACGACAAAGGGTGCAAATGAGATGGTTCTCTTTGCAGGTATTTGGGTGTGTCGGGCCGCCTCCCTGAATTAATGCGGGAATTCCCGGAGGCTGACATGTCTGAAGTCAAAAAAGTCGTTAATCAAACTAATAGCAAACAGGAAAGCGGTTTAGGTATTTTGCTTCGCCTTTTTTGGATGATGGCGGGAAATCTGCTCGCTTTTATAACTTTAATCGGGATATTTCAAAGCGAGAGCAGTACCCTGGATGCAAAAGATCTGATTTATTGGGCTTTGATTATTTTGCTTGTAATCACTCGATATATCGACATAAAATACTTTGGCGGTTTGACTGCATCAGGGTATCCTGCCTCTATATCTGCCTGGTATCGTTATGCGTCCGTTTTGTTTATTGTCGCAGGATTGCTTTGGGGACTTGCACGCTTTTCAAAATTGCTGCTCTTTTAAATCTTTGTTCAGTGCCGTTTTTCAAACTATTTAATTGCGGTTATTAGTAATTTGGCGAATATTTTCGTTTTATTATAGGCAAAAACCTTATTGACAGCAGGCAATATAAAATTTCTACTTGTAACAGTTGAAGCAAATTCAAATAGTTTTTTAGAATTATGAGAATAATAATTATATCCAACAGGCTGCCGTTTACCGTCGAAAAGAAAAACGGCAAGCTCGCCATAAGCGAAAGCACAGGCGGTCTTGTGTCCGGTCTCAGTGCCTACCTCGACTCACTCAAACATTCGAAGAAGCTGAAAAGAACAGAATACCTGTGGCTCGGCTGGCCCGGTATGTGCGGAAAAGGAAAAAAGGTCGATGAGCTTAAGGACGAGTTTTTCTCCAGATATAATGCCGTTCCTGTTTTCGTCCCGGAAAAGGCAATGGACAAGTTTTATAATGGTTTCTGCAACAAGACCATCTGGCCCCTCTTTCATTATTTTCCGTCTTATGCAGTTTACGACAGCACGTACTGGAATTCATACAAACAGGTAAACGAAATATTCTGCGAATGCATAAGTAAAATCATCAGGCCGGACGATATTATCTGGATTCACGATTATCATTTAATGCTTCTGCCGAACCTGCTGCGGAAAAAATTCCCCGACATCACAGCCGGATTTTTCCTGCACATTCCATTCCCCTCTTACGAAGTGTTCAGGCTTTTACCAGTGAAATGGCGAACTGAGATTCTCGAAGGGCTTCTCGGTGCCGATTTCATCGGATTTCATACTTATGATTATACGCAATACTTTCTAAGCTGCGTCCTGAGGCTGCTCGGCCTCGAGCACGATATGGGACAGATTATCGTAAATGACCGTCTTGTAAAAGCTGAGACCATACCGATGGGAATAGATTTCCATCGTTATCACTCTGCACAAAAGCTGCCCGGCACGAAGAATGAAAAGGAAAAACTTCAAAAGTCCCTCGCAGACTTGAAGGTCGTTTTATCGATAGACCGTCTTGATTACACGAAAGGGATTCTCAACCGGCTGGAATCTTATGAGCTTTTTCTCGAAAAATACCCGCAATGGCACAAGAAAGTTGTTTTCGTCCTTGTCGTTGTCCCGTCCAGAATAGCCGTTGAGCATTATCAGAAAATCAAAAGACAAATCGATGAAATAGTAGGACAAATCAACGGCAGATTCGGTGATGTGCACTGGACCCCGATATTATATCAGTATAGATACCTGCCTTTCGAGCCGCTAATTGCCGTTTATGGAATAAGCGACGCAGCAATAATTACACCCCTGCGTGATGGAATGAATTTGGTCGCAAAGGAATACATTGCTGCTCAGACAGATAAAAAGGGCGTCTTGATTATCTCAGAAACCACTGGTGCTTCTAAAGAGCTTGGCGAGGCCCTGATAGTAAACCCAAATGACAGAGAAGAAATTGCCGACAGCCTCAACCAGGCACTTGAACTTCCCGTAAAAGAGCAGATTAAACGCAACAATGCTATGCAAAAACGGCTCAAATTAAATAATGTCGTGGCCTGGGCACGCTTGTTCATCACCGAGCTGATATTACAGAAAGATGAACAAAAAAAACTCAACGTAAAATTTTTATCGCCTTCCATAAAAAAGAAACTGATTTCAGATTTCAAATCTTCCGCAAAAAAAATTATTTTCCTCGATTATGACGGAACACTTGTTCCTTTTGTCCGAAATCCTCAGGATGCAAAGCCGTCGAAAGAGCTGATAACAACTCTCGAGGGCCTTGCAAAAATAGAAAATACTGATGTTATCCTTACAAGCGGCAGGGACAAAGAGACCCTCAGCAGATGGTTTGGCAGGTATGATATCAGCCTGGTTGCCGAACATGGCGCCTGGTTCAGACAAACGAAAAAAAGCTGGAAAATGTTCAGACCTTTGAAAAATGACTGGGTTGGAAAAATTAAGCCCATCCTCGACATGTATGCCCAGCGGCTGCCGGGTTCCTATGTCGAGCAAAAGGACTTTTCAATTGTCTGGCATTACAGACCTGCCGAACCCGGTCTTGCCGCCCTGCGGGCAAAAGAGCTTATCGATGACCTTGTCCATTTTACCGCCAATCTGGATATACAGGTCCTCCAGGGCTCAAAGGTTGTGGAAGTAAGGTGCGGCGGCGTCAGCAAGGGAAATTCAGCACTTACCTTTCTTACGAGGAAAAAATACGACTTTGTTTTAGCAATCGGCGACGACTGGACCGATGAAGACCTGTTCAAAATTCTCCCTGAATCAGCTTATTCAATCAAGGTGGGAATGACTTCTTCTTTTGCAAAATATAATCTTCGAAACTATATTGATGTTCGCGGTCTCATAGATGAGCTCGCCAAAAAACCTGACTGCCGTAGATGACTTGTTATGAAACTGAACTTATATAAGGATTGAAAAAGAACATTTATGCTAATAAGAACAAAAGAGCCTTTTCAATTTTACACACGGCTGCATTTGTCCGAATTGACCGGTCTTAAAGCCGCTAATGTAAGCGAGCTTTTGGAACTCATAAAAACTGTTCCCGGCTCTTCGATTTATCATCACACTCACAGGTTTCTTCAGCAGCACCAGTATCTCTCACCTGAGCCGCCGAATGATTTCGCCTACTGGGTCTCGAACGTGCTGGGCGAGCCGGAACTCGGCGAGCGGCTTGCCAGCATCGATATCATTCAATTCTCGACAATAAGAAGTCTGAGGGAAAAGATTATCGAAGTCTTCGAAAAATATATCAAACAGAATCCTGCTGTCCTTACAAAATATGTCCGCAGCGGCGCAGAGTTTCATTTTGTAAAATCAAACAGTTTCATCTTGCCGACAAAATATACCGCCTATGACCTTCATGAACTGGCCGATGTCCTCAAAAAAATAACAATCGACTCGATTTATTATCATGTCTTCGAGGCTCGGCTAAGGCTCGAAAAAGGCAGCAGCGACTTTTCGGTATGGATAGAAAAGTCTTTTGGCGATAAAAAACTTGCATCTAAAATCTCGCGCCTCGACCCCTATACTTATACTATGGAAGATTTAAGAAAAACTATTGTTAAAATTATCGAGAAAAGCACCAAATGAACAGGCTCGAAGACTACATACCTGTTGTAGGTCAGTCTGTCATAGACGACCTGCGGATTGTTGCCGAAAAGCTCACGGGCAAAGTCATACAAAACATAAACTCCACTTCGGTCGGCGGCGGCGTCGCTGAAATACTCAACAGGATGGTCCCGTTTCTGCAAAATCTTGGTGTCGATGCCAGATGGGACGTTATAAAAGGCGGGAACGAATTCTTCGCAGTGACAAAAAAATTTCATAACGCTCTTCATGGCAAAAAGGAAGAAATTACGCAAAAGGATTTCGTGATTTTCCTCGACTCCGGACGTCAGCACATTGAGAAGATGAACTTATATGGTGACATTATTTTTGTCCACGACCCCCAGCCGATTACCCTGATAGACAAAAAATCATCAAATAAATGGATATGGCGTTGTCATATAGATGTTTCTGAACCGGATATGACCGTCTGGGATTTTCTTATGAATTATATCTGCAGATATGATGCTTCTGTATTTTCCGCGCCCTCCTTTTCCCGCGTTTTGCCGATAAGACAATTCCTCATCTCGCCCTCGATAGACCCCTTAAGCGACAAGAACAAAGAATTGCCGCAGGAATTAATAGATTCCGTCTTGAATAAATATGGTGTTCCGCAGGATAAGCCAATAATCACGCAAATATCCCGCTTCGACCGTCTCAAGGACCCGCTGGGCGTAATAGATGCCTATAAACTTGTAAAAGAGCGCATCGATTGCCGCCTCATACTTGCGGGAGGAACTGCTGCCGATGATCCCGAAAGTGTCCAGGTGCTCGAGGAAGTTAAGGAAAAATCACAATCTGATCCTGATATACATATTCTGCTGATGCCTCAAAACGACCTTGAAATTAATGCCCTGCAAAGAGCTTCTACGGTCATCGTCCAAAAATCAATCAGGGAAGGTTTCGGATTAACCGTAGCTGAGGCCCTCTGGAAATCTAAACCCGTCGTTGCCTGTGCTGTCGGAGGCATACCTCTGCAGATTACCCATAAACATTCCGGCTTGTTATGTTACTCTGTCGAAGGGGCAGCCTTTGCAATCAAACAACTGCTCAATGCCCCCGACTATGCAAAAAAGCTCGGCCAGAACGGACATGAGCATATAAAAAATAACTTTCTGATAACACGCCATCTTCGCGATTATATGCTCCTCTTCCTTGCTCTTTATCACACCGAAAACATCGTGTTTTTATAAATATATCACAGCCACCCTGGCTGTGTTTTATTATTTTTGGAAAACTTCTGTCTTGATTGAGATTGATTTATATGCTGCCTGATAAAGTTAAAGTACTTAATATCCCGCTCTTCCCATACTTGCAGCCGGGACAGAAAAAAGTCGGGCCGGCCAGGCGGCTTCGCCCGATTGATTCATTGAATCTTAAAAAAATAGTCAGAGAGCTTGATAAAAATACCATCATCACTTTGGATATTAATGGAAAACCCTGGTCTGTTGTTTCCGTTTACAGCTCATACAGTCCCGATGTCCACATTATGCTCTTCGAAAAAAGCACTAACCGTTTTCTCCCGGGACCCGAAAAAGTTCCAGCCCCGGAAGGCCGTCTGCTGATGTCGGTTTGGGCTGCCATTCTCGAATTTATAGCAGACAGGAACATAAACAGCTCGATACATTCTGGTTATAACTGGTCTCCTCGAAGCTGGGGTATTGAAGAGGAAAAAACAGGTTTTGCAAGTTTGCCGACAAAATGGCACCCGCATATCTGGGGCTGGCCTTCACTTGAGTCCAGGAAAACTTCAAAACAAAATTTTCTCAAATTTTTACCTGCTCAATCACTTCCGCAAGCAGAACAAAGAATCCTCGGCAATAACGATTATGCCGAACCTATCGGCCTTCTTATAATCGATAAAATCCGACAAAACTTTCGAAGGAAATCTTTATTATTTAACCTCTTTCCTTATAAAAACTGGCAGGTTGATGGTCGCGGAATATATGCTGTCTCTGATTTGTTGCTTCCAGATATTTTAAGACACGAAAAATTTTTCCCGAATATTTTGAAGCCTGCTGCTGCACTCCTCGATAATATTTTCGGAGATTTGACTGAAAAATTGACCGATATGAATTGCAGGGAAATCAATTTAATCCGGGAGCCGCATTTACTTCCGGGAGCGGACAGATATTATTCGGCGATACCAAAGGGGTTACCCTTTTTACTCCGGAGCAAATGAAAACCAATCCTTTTCCACCGGAAGTTGTGTTAACCTCTTTGTATATTAACAATGTATTGATTACCAATCATTCACCGGGCAGTCCCTTAAAGAGAACTATCCAGACCGAACAGGAATTGAGACTTTCATATCATCAAAATTCGCTTACCTTTAATTTTGTAGCCAATAACTTTCTTCTTCCGGGCAAAAACCAGTTTAAATACCGGCTTGTTGGTTATGACAATAAATGGATCGAGGCAGGAACCCAGAATTATGCCACGTATACCAAGATTCCTCCCGGAGATTATGAATTTGAAGTTGTTGCTTCAAATAATGATAATTTGTGGAACAATGTACCAACCCGGATAAAAATCACTATCTCGCCACCATTCTGGCTGTCCTGGTATGCCCTTCTTTTTTATGGCATGGTTATCATACTGGTAACTTATTATGTAAGGAAAGGAGTAGTTGAACGTCAGCATTTCAAAAAAGAACTGCTCGTGGAACGGTTGATGCATGAGTCGGAAGCACAACTTCAGGAGATGAAACTCAGGTTCTTTACCAACATCTCACATGAGTTTCGCACACCGCTTACCCTTATCGCATCACCTATCAACATGTTGCTGGAAAAATTCAGTCTGGAACCTGTCGTCAAAGAGTATTTACTGACAATGCAGCGAAATTCCGAACGTCTGTTGAGGCTGATTAACCAGCTGATTGATGTGCGAAAAATCGAATTGGGGAAGACTGTATTCCAGCCACGGAAAACCGATCTCGTTCAATTGTGTGAAAATGTAATGGGTTGTTTCGAGATGGAAGCGAAAGACAAAAACATCCATTTGACTTTTACTACGGATACAAAAAAGCTGGATCTATATCTTGATCAGGAAAAAGCGGATAAGGTCATTTTTAACCTGATTTCCAATGCAATCAAATTCACTCCCGAAAATGGTTTCATCATTGTGTCTGTTTATTCCGTCCATACTGCCGAATTACCTGTTGATTATACCACTATCGGGGAGGATGTTGATGGTGAAATTGCCTGTGTTGAAGTATCAGATTCCGGACCCGGCATTCCTGCTGATGAACTCAAAATCATATTTGAACGGTTT
>JBFZBH010000045.1:0-7819 GCA_041308525.1 Phycisphaerae bacterium
ATTGGACCGAGGACGTCGCCGAACAGAAAAATATCCCGAAAGTGAAACTTTCCGCCGCATACACAGATGGCCACGTTGAAACCTTCCTGTCAACAGACACCGTGCCGATGAAAGTCTCTATTGTTCCTGATGGTTCGATTCCATATCCGGATGACGTTGGTCCTGGCATATTTTTCCTCCCCGCAAACGCTGTAAAATAATTCTGTGTCGTTGAATTCAGAAATCATAAATCCCTGTAAGTTGTCATAATATTTAAAAGTAAATAACCACCAGATAAATCTGGTGGCATTAGCAGGTTCAGGCTTCGCCTGCCCGACTTCGTCGGTTATTTTCATCCACCAGTCTTACTGGTGGTATTAAAATCGGAAGAATAAATCCTCATTAAATTTTTAAAAAATTTCATATTTCACGTTACCTTTGGTGCCTTTGCGCACCTTATTTATATGAAAGTGCCGTATTATTGTCTTTAAGCATAAAAAATTTCAGACAAAGCTACGGTTCGGTTTGCTCTCGGCATTTGAATCGGCCATTAGTCCTGTGTTTTATTGTTAACTCTTTTTGAAAGGAAATGATTATGAAAACTGTTGTTGGATTGTTTGTATGTGTGTTATTGGCTGCCTTTGTTCCATCTGTTTCTGCCGTAACAGTTGACCTTTCGTCCCCACAGGAGGGGACTACTTTGGCTCCAGGTGATTCCCTCGAGGTGGCCCTGACTGTTACCAATGATTCTGATGCAGTTGATACAGTAGTAGTGGTTCTGGATGTGCAGGTAAACGAGAAAGTGCCGGGTGATGGAATACCTGTGCCTGCCCCAGGTAATATTCCGGGCATAAGCCACAAGCCAATCAGGATTAAGCTTGCGCCGGGCCAGTCTGTCACAAGGAATTTTGAATTAGTTCTTCCGGATTACACAAATCTGCCTCCCGGTGACTACAATATGACGATTATCGCCGACGCTTCCGGATTGCTAAGCAAAACCGAGGCCAGCGACTCAGTTTCATTGCTGATGGTTAAATGATAGAGAGCGTCCTTCTCTTCCAAGCCGGTGTGAGAAATCACACCGGCTTTTTTTTTCGAATTATTTTACAATGGTTTTAATAGCATTATCCTGTTGCGAATAAGCTACAAGACAAAATTCTCTATTTTAATTACCACGGCCATGTGGCAGGGCAGTATTCGAACCAGTAAGACGCCAGTGTGCAGTAATCGTTAAAATCCACCGTTCCGTTATTATTAAAGTCTGCTTTCAGTCCGCTGCCTTGCATAAGCCACTGCTGACTAAATTGTTGCAGGTCCCCGTAATCGCAGAATGATGGTATCGAAATCGCCTTCTTTGTGCTGGCTCCCCACGTGTCCTCTTTATTCCTGTATGCGACAACAAGATTCTCATCCGGAGTTATATGGAACACCATAAAGCCGCTTCCAATCGAGCCGCAGTTAAACACATTGATTCCGTTCCATGTGGAAATCGCAACCGCATGTGAATGGCCCCAGAGAATTCCGATGACATTGTAATTTTTAATGGCATCATAATATCGCTGCATTTCCAGTGTCGTCCACCAGCCCCATCCGGTGCTGAATCCGTCAAATCCGTAATGCTGATACAGCAGCACTGGCCTTCCGCTGTCCGATACATTCTCAGCCAAATCGGAAATTAAAAATGTCAAACTGTCCTCCGGCGTGTTCCATGCGTTATCGCCGTAATTGTTCGGCTCTCCATTGCCGATTCCCGGATAAAGATTCAAACATACAAAGTGCACATCGTCCCAGTCCCAGGAATAATGCCGCCCGTTCGCTGAAATATTTGTCAGGTTATTTCGCAAAAGATTTCTTGCCGCGATGCCTTGCCGCACCGCTGTTGTTGGGCCGCCGTCGTGATTTCCACATCCCTCATAAACCGGATAATATACTCTCCCCTCACCGTTGACTGCGAAATCCTCTGTAAACTCAGCCCACTGAGCAGCCGATGAGCCGTCCGTTAAGTCTCCTGTCATAAGGACCCCGCGAGGTGTTTTAACAGCACCGCCGCCCACACCAGCTGGATAAGATGTCCCCGGCAGATTGTTCATCTTGTCTATGACCAGCCATTTGTTTTCACGTCCGAGAGGGTCGAGATTGTAATGCAGGTCTGTTGTTACAAAGAACGTTATATCGTTATACGCCGGCTTTGCAGCAGCAGTAAAGCTCCAGACATCTCCCTTCTTCGCCGGCAGGGCACCGTTGTCCGTATCGACCCGCCAATAATATGTTTTCGTATATTCCAAAGGCAGATATTCAGCCGGTATGCCGCTGTTGCTGTCGGTTCCGGATAGACTTAAATCCGGTATTGTTCCTGAATTGACATCATTGAACGAATCCGAGAAGTAGAACGATTGAGATGCAGCATAAGGGCTTGGAGTCCAGCGGACTTCCCTTAGCTTCTCCGTTACGCCCGTAGCGCTGTTTCTCGGCCCCGGATTTCTTGCCTTTCCTGTGTCCGCTGTAAAACTCCAGACAGGGCCTGTCCATGTATTGGCCCCGTTTACTTCATCGACTCTCCAATAATAAGTCTGCCCGAAGATAAGCTGGCCGATATCACAGGCCGGATTTGTGACGAGATAATATTGAACGTTGGGATGACTGGCTCTCGTGGCATTTGTAACGTCACTTAGACTGGTTCCGAAATATACCTCGTGTCCGTTTACAGGTTGCACAAAATCGCCTGCTGTCCACTCAAGATCGGTATCAAGCACAACAGATGTTGCACCATCTTTTGGATATGGCGCTCGTGCATAAGGTCGAGGCACATAAGTATAATCCAAAACAAAATCATCGAACGCAGCATAGCCTGTTGTCGTGTTGTAAGTTGCCTGAAACATTCCTATCTGCAGCATCAGTCCTGAAAGGTCGCTGCGCGTTATCGGTGAGCACTTCATCTCCGTCCAGTTCACTCCGTCAGGGCTTGTCCAGAAATGAAATACATTGCCGACCCGTTCGAGCTGAAGATACGGGTGGAGGTTCCATTTCAGGCCATTATTGCACACTTCCGTGCGGCCTCCGTTATCTGCCTGCCTGACGTAATTGCCGCAGTCCCATATCGGGAAATAGTCGATGCTTACCCAGTCCTCTCCGCTTCCTCCTTCGTCAGGGTCGCGCGATGCTCTTGCCATTAATCCGCAGGTGTTGTGCATAACATTCTGATAGCCCGTCACTTTTACTATTGCTGTAAAATCTCCCAGCACTTCTTTATAAAGAAACGGCCCCAGCGGCTGCCAAGGTGCAGTATACACAGCGTTGGTTGACTCTAAATATAGTTGCCCCGGCACATCTATCGAAGCATTGAGTGCATCTGCAGTTTCATTTTCTCCAATGCCGACAAGTCCGTCCCATCCTGTTCCGGTTACTCCCTCTGTAAGATATTCGTGCGGGTCGTCGAAGTTGTCTGAAAACACCCCCATCATCTGAAATACTGTAAAGCTCCACGTATCTCCCTTCCATATATTCGCGCCGTTCACTTCATCCACGCGCCAGTAGTAGCTGCTCGATGCCAGTGTCCCCATCGACCTCGAGTTCGAATCGATATTATAATAGCTTACATTCGGATGGCTTGCCCTTGTTGCGTTTGTGACATCACTCGAATTTGTCCCGAAATATAAATCATGTCCTCCGGTCGGCTGAACATACTCTCCCGGCGTCCAGCTTAAAGTTGCGTTTGTGTTTGAAGTCTTTAGCTTATTAGCAGGGGCCGGATTCGATGAGTATGGGTTTATTATGTGCGAAATTGTCTGAATTTCGGAATCGCTCAATGCAGAGTTGTAAATTCTGAACTCATCCAGCGAGCCTCTGAAATAGGCATCCGCCGCGTATTGCGACCTGCCCAGCCAGTTATTGGTCGTATTGCCCAGGCTCGATGGCTTAAGAGTGACATTTGTATTGGTCCCCACAATGGCCCCGTCAAGGAACATGGTTGCCTTGCGGTTGACTGAATCTATCCTGACAACCACACAGTGCAGACCGCTCGGAAGCGTCGTGCTCGAATCCACAATCTGTTCCCCGCCCCCGGCCTTGATTGCAAAACGCATCGGGCCGCTTGAGCCTGTCCTCGGACACAAGAAGACATAGTAGCTTGTACTGCTCCCGAAATCGAATATCCGCTGCCAGTTGCCGCCTAAATTTGAAAAATTCACCCAGATGGCGAATGTGCAGTCATTAAGAGATTGAATCAGCGTCCCTATCGGCAGCCCAACATAATCATTGTTGCCGTCGAAAGTCAGCAGTCCCGAGCCGTTCAAAACAGCACCGCCATAGACCGTTCCATTATACCCGCTGCCGGATGAGTCATATGCTGTTGTCCCGGATGCCTCGCTGAATGTCCAGTGACCCGCGGGGGAAGCCGCTTGAACTGTTGCTAAACTTTGAAATGAGAAAATTATTACTGCCAGACATGCTAATCTTCTGAACATAAAAAAACCTCCTGCCTTACCATTAAAGAAAAAGTGACATTCAATTCAAAAGAGCCGCAAATTTGCAGTTATATTACCAGATTATCACCTTTTTGTCAAATGTCTTGAATGCATATCTGGATTTATAGTCCTCCAGCAGATTTAAAAAAGGTCTTCAAGACTCGTATTTTTAGATAAAAAAAAGAGCGCCTGTTTTAACAGGCGCTCTTTAAGTTCCTTACAATTTATCTCTCTGCTTATTGCGGGGGGAATATAGTTGACTTCAGCCAGCTTTCAACGAAGATTGCATTGTCCGCCGAGTCAACTACATTGTCACCGTTAAAGTCCATAATCAGCGACCCTATGGCACGTCTCTGATAGAGACAAATTAAATCGAAATACGCCTGGCCGCTTGTGCCTGTCTCAGGTATGACTCCGACAGTCAGTTTCGTCACATTTGTAAGCTGCACTCCGAAATCTGCCAAAGTAAAGTTCATCTGGTGCCAGCTTGCAGCCTTTACATCAACTTCTTCCCTGTTCTCATTGACCGCATCGCTATCGTAGAGTATTCCGCTTTGTGCGCCGCCGTTCGATTCGAGTTTTACATACAGCCGTGATATATTCGTGTGGCCCCTGTACCAGAGCACGAGCGTCTTGGCATTCCCTATCGTCCAGTTCGAATCGACTATCGTCTTGGATGCCTCAATCGAAGATGAGTTGAACACAATTTTCATCGACTTGCCTTCCTGGACTATTGTTGTCTCAAGTGCTCCGTTCGAACCCCATACCGCCTTAAGTGCTGCATCACTGGCATAGCCGTTAAAGGTCTCAAGACAGTTGCTGGTTGGCGTCTTAAATGTCCATACAGCGCCTTTAGCAGTCCCGCCGGAATGGTGCTCATCGATGCGCCAGTAGTAGCTCTTGTCTAATGTGTCAAGGCCTATCGGGCCGTAATCGAGGTCGCCTGCCGGCTGGTTGCCTTTGAAGGTATCGCCGATTCCGCTATCGACATCATTGTAGTCGTCGCCGAAATATACATCGTGCGATAATGCGCCCGAACCAGCCGTCCAGCTCAGTGTAACGGCCAGGCCGGAAATTGTCGAGCCGTCCGTCGGAACCGGTGCCGATGCCTCTCTTGCATTAGGATTATAAACATAAACCGTTGTCACACCGCCGCTGTAATCCACAACAAAATATGCAGACGGGTCAACTACTTGAGTGATAAGTCCGCCGCCAGTATATCCGTTTACTGCTGTCCTGTCATCGCCGCTCAAAATCAGCCTTGCTGTCGTTGAGCCGAACTGGATTTTACTTCCAGCTCCAATAGCCGAGACATTGCTCGCGGCAATATTTCCGTTATTCAAATAAACGGTGCCTACACCGCTGCTCGCACCAAGAGTGATATTGCCGACAACATTTATCTCGCCTCCATTCATCGTTATTACGCCCGTTGAGCCTGCTGCAGAGCCTACTGTTAAGTTGCCGCTTACACTCATTAGCCCGCCGGTCATATTTACATCAGCAGCTCCGCCGCCGCGGCCGATTGTTATATTGTGCGCATGCGTGTTTCCTGTGGTTGTTCCTGTCGCCACTTCGAAGGCGCCCGCATTAATATTTATTCTGGCAAGAAGAACTCCGGAGACACCTGCTTCTACATCGATTTCGCTGTGAAATGTGCCGCCGTTTAAATTTATTACAGCCGTTGTATTGGCTGCTTCAGTTGCAATTCTTGCTATTTCGTGAGAGCCCGTGCTCGGGTTCGGAAAAATCTTTACCATACCTGTGCCGGAAATGTTTATAGTGCCGTTTCCGCCGCTGGCTCGTCCCATATGCAAAGCATAGTTGCCCGTTACAGTTCCGCCGCTGATGTTTACAGTGCCCACACCTTCCCACCCGACTGTCAGCCTTCCTGTATTGTATTGGGCTATACAGGAACCTCCGGTAATATTTAGAACATTATTACCTGTTCGCAGGCTGATTCGGCCCGGTACTGCGGTTGTTGCGCTGTCAACTAAACATGGTACCTTCCCGCTTGAGTTGTATAGCGCCTCAGAATCTGCTGTGGCAGTACCGCTTGGTATTCCGCCGCTCCAGTTGCCTGCAACGTCCCATCGGTTGTTCGATGTGCTCGTCCATGTCGGTGCAAAACTGACTGTTGTTAATACAAGCACTATTGTTGAAACTAAAATTAAAGTTTTTCTTCGCATTATTAAGCCTCCGTTTTGCAAAGATTTTTGTCGGCTGCGAGCCGAATATTTAATATCTATACACATTTCGTTCATTCTCTTTCGGTTCCTGTTAAAAACCCTGTACGGAATTTACTCCGTTGCAGGATACATATTCGTCGTAAACCATTCGTTTGCGAATATCGCGTAATCTACGAAGTCAACATAGTTGTCGCCGTTAAAGTCCATCGACATCTGCTGCAGAACTCGTGTCGGATACAGCCTTATATCATCCCAGTATGCCTGGCCGCTCATTCCCGTCTCCGGCACTATTCCCACAACAATCTTCGTCACATTCGTCAAATCGATTCCGAACAGGCTGAGGTCGAAATTCATCTGATGCCACCCAGCCGCCTTTACATCAACCGGGTCGCCGGATTCATTGACAGCATAATCACTGGTAAGTGTCCCGCTCTCTGCGCCGTTGTTCGATTCGAGCCTCACATACAGGCTGCCGATGTTCGCCTCGCCCCTGTACCACAGCGTCAATGCCTTTATGTTCGCTGCTGTCCAGTCTGAGGCAGTGATCGGTCTCGATGCCTCAGCAGCCGTAGATGAGTAACCTGTTTTCATCGATTTGCTGCCGCCGTGAATTATGGTCGTTTCCAGAGAAAGCGTCGTGCTTCCCGCAGGTGACCATACTGACGCCAGCGCACTGGTATTCGCGTATGATTCGAAATTCTCTATCAGCGCATAATCCGCTATTTTGAACGTCCAGACTTTGCCCTTCCACTGAACCGCGCCGAGGTCATCGACCTGGTCTATTCTCCAGTAGTAAGTCGTGTTGAATGAGACATTCATCGGCCCGTAGCTGTTCTGGTCCGCAGGCTGATTGCCTAAATATGTTCCGCCTGTTCCGTTGTTGACATCAGTAAAGTTCGTTCCGAAGTAAACGTCATACGCATTGACATCGAACGCACCCGGACTCCAGCTCAATTTCACCTCTGCTGCATAAACAGGCTTTACACCCGTCGGGTCATCAGCCGGGCTTGGGTTCCACGCCGGCTGGCCGCCCTCAGCAGGAAACAGGAACGTCTTCTGCAAGCTCAAATTCCATGTGTCTGTGCTCGTCCGCTGAACAACCGTAAGCTGGTTGTTCTTGATATGGAATACAAAGATTGATGCCCCGAGGTTGCCGTCATTTACTACATCTATATTGTTCCATTTGTAAAT
>JBFZBH010000046.1:0-7764 GCA_041308525.1 Phycisphaerae bacterium
TCGACAGTAGAAGACCCAGTGGAATATAAGCTGGATTTTTGCAATCAGGTCCAGATAAGTGAAAAGATAGGCCTGACTTTCGCAATGGCATTAAGAAGCCTGCTGCGTCAGGACCCGGATATAATAATGATAGGCGAAATTCGCGACGGCGAGACGGCACGAATTGCAGTGCAGGCGGCACTGACAGGACATCTTGTCCTTTCCACTCTGCATACAAATGATGCGCCGAGCACAATAACAAGACTGGTGGACATTGGAGTCGAGCCTTACCTGATTTCAGCTTCACTGAATGCGATTATCGCGCAGAGGCTCGTGCGGAAGATATGTCCGAACTGCAAAGAAGTTTATCAGGTGCCGGACGAGGTAAAGAATCGGTTCGAGGCAGCAGGTGTTGATGCGGGCGAGCTTTATCATGGAGCAGGCTGTGATAAGTGTCACAAGAGCGGCTATTCAGGCCGGCTCGGCATTTATGAAATGCTGATTATAGATGATATTTTCAGAGAGCTGATTACGAAGGACCCCTCTGGTTCGAATATGCGAAGGCTCTTTCACGAAAAGAAGGGCGTTACGCTTTTCGACGACGGAATTGTTAAGGTAAAGAAGGGATTGACCACAATAGAGGAGGTCCTGCGGGTCACGGAGGTTTACGGTAAAGAGAAAAGTGAAATTTTTGTGGATGCTAAATCATGATTAGATTTTTACGCGGAACGGTCAAGCCACAAAAGGAGTGTGTATGCTGAATATAAAAACTATTTTGGCTGCTGGAATCGAGCAGGGAGCAAGCGATGTTCACATCAACGTCGGAATCCCGCCGATACTGCGCAAAAATACCGAGCTGTTCGAGATGAATTTCGACCCGGTGACCGAAGACGACACTAAGAAAATGATGATGGATATGGTCGGTCCGCAGAGGTATGAAGTCTTCGAAGAGAAAAGAGACCTGGATTTTTCGACGTTTCTGGAAGACGGCCACCGATTTAGGGTCAATGCGCATTATCAGTGCGATACAATAGCGATATCGTTCAGAGTGATTCCGAATTATGTTCCTCTTCTTGAGGATTTGCATCTGCCGCCGATAGCATCGGAGCTTGTGGACCTTCCCAGGGGCCTTGTGCTTGTAACCGGTCATACAGGTTCGGGCAAAAGCACGACGCTTGCCTCGATGGTAGGGGCAATCAATGCGAAATACCGGAGGAGAATAATTACGCTCGAGGACCCCGTCGAATATCTTCTTGAAAATAACAAGTGTATGATAGAACAGAGAGAGATAGGCTCGGACTGTCCGGATTTCGCATCGGGACTCAAGCACGTTCTTCGTCAGGACCCGGACGTTATAATGGTCGGCGAAATGCGAGACCTCGAGACGACAAGCTCTACTGTCACTGGTGCGGAAACGGGCCACCTTGTCTTCAGTACGCTGCATACGATAAATGCCTCGCAGACAATCGAGCGTATCATAGATATTTATCCTGCCAATCAGCAGAACCAGATACGAACTATGCTGGCGAATACGCTGCAGGCAGTCCTTTCCCAGACCCTTTTCAGACGAATCGACAAACCGGGGATGGTGCCGGGCGTGGAGATACTTTTGTGCACATCGGCTGTAAGGAACTGCATACGCGAAAACAGGATATACGAGATACCAAATATTATTGAGACGTCGCGCAGAATCGGAATGCAGAGCATGGACCACAGCATCGCCGAGCTTTATACGAAAGGATATATCGACAGGGAAGAAGCGATTGCGATGTCAACGAATCCGGCGAAGATGAGCAAGGCCCTGCCGGAGCTGAAACAGCCAGATTCGGCGCCAAAGACCAAAAAAACCGTTCTCATTGGCGCAGAGCTGCAGCAGTAAGGGCTGGAAAAAGTAACAATTAACAACGGGAGAAAATTATGCAAAGGGCAGTTAATACATTGAAAAAGTTCCGTGTTGAATTTGGTCCGAGCCGAAAGGACGTTCTTACATTTACCAATCAGCTTGCTGTTATGATTCGTGCCGGCATAAGCATACAGGACACCCTCGAAGCGATTGCAGAGCAGATGGAAAACAGAAAGTTCGCAGTTATCATAACAGACCTGAAGCATCGCATCGAAAGCGGCGAGAGTCTTTCGCAGGCGCTTGCAGCTCATCCCGATGTATTCAATAATCTTTATGTCAATATGGTTGCAGCTGCTGAAATATCCGGCTCTTTGAGCCTGATGCTCGACAAGCTTGCGGAATATCTGGACCAGGAAAATGAAACCCGCAGCCAGGTCAGGAGTGCAATGGTGTATCCGATTATCATTGCAGTGATGGCAGTTGCGGTAACAATATTTCTGCTGACGTTTGTATTACCGAGATTTTTGAATATTTTCGCGGGCAGGGAAGACCTTTTGCCTCGTCCGACAAAAATACTGATGGCGACGAGTATGCTGTTTCGCGGCTACTGGTTTGTTATACTGCCGGTGATCGCTGTTGCGGTCGGCGGATTCATATTCTTTATTAATACGCCTGCAGGCAGAGTCTGGTGGGACAAGACAAAGCTTTACCTTCCAATCATCAGAAAATTGTGCCGCAGTCTTTACATAACCAGGTCGATGCACACAATGGGAGTGCTGACGGGCGCAGGCGTTCCCATCCTTGATACAATTTCAATAACAGCCCATGTTGCAGGGAACACGCAGTATAAAAATATGTGGCTTAGCGTTCAGGAGGAAGTCAGGCAGGGCAAGAAAATCGCATCAAGTCTCAACAGGTATGATTTGATGCCATCGAGCGTCATACAGATGATTCGAAGCGGTGAGGAATCCGGCACAATGGCGGAGGTCCTTCAGGATATATCCGAGTTTTATGCCAGGGAATTACGGCACGTTATCAAGAGGGTGACCTCAATGATAGAGCCTATTATGATTGTTGCGATGGGTTTTCTCGTCGGCTTTATAGCGATGAGTATTATCCTGCCGATTTTCAAGATGTCGAGTCTTGTTGTCGGCAAATAAAAAGTATTTTGGGGGAAAGTATATTTATGAAATCGAAGGCGTTTACGCTTGTAGAAGTTCTTATAGCGATAGTTTTTATTACCCTTTCTGTGGTTGCGCTTGTGGCTTCGAATGCGGCTTTTACGAAGGGCAATGCGGTATCAGTTGAGTTGTCGAATGCCGAGTTTTTAATCGAACAGATAAAAGAGCTGACAATGCAGCTTCCTGTAGTTGACCCTCAGACGAGAACAAATGTATTCGGCGCAGAGGAATCTCTGCTTTCTGCGTACGATGACCTCGATGATTTCAATTTGAAGTCTTATTTGCCGCCGATCGCCTCCAACAGGCAGGCGCTTACATCTTTGTCCAGCTACAGGCAGATAATTTACGTTCGAAATGTAAATGCATCTAATTTTCAGCAGGTCGTGGCCAACCACAGCAGCCCAGTGGTTCGAGTTACCGTTGATGTCTATCATAAGGGGAAAAAAATTGACACCGCCACGTGGGTCCGTGCGAGGTATTAAACTATGAAAACTAAAATAAATATGATAAAAAAGTTTGGACTTTCAAGTCGTACTGCTTTTACAGTGGCAGAGCTTCTAATTGCACTTTTTGTCACAGGGCTTTTAATAACTGCTGTTGCGGCGGCGTTTAATGCTTCGTTGAATAATTACAGCAAAAATCGTGAAATTTATCTCGCTTCCGACAAGGCACGCCAGGCACTAATTCAGATGACCAGCCAGCTTCGCATGGCAAAGGCTGTTAATCCGGCATCGCCTGCGAATGAGTGTGCATTCTTTGCAGAGGACGGCAACAATCTGACGTTCCGTTATGCAAGCACGAGCAGAAATCTATATCTAGTTACAGCCGATGGGGCGCAATATGTACTTTGTGATAATGTCACTTCAGCAAGCTTTACAAAACTTCCGGCTGGGAGCCCTGATGTTAACTCCATTCAAATCTCAATGACGGTCGCAGCAGGCCCGACCAGGCAAACCTTTACTGCTGCTGCCGCTGTCCGTAAAAACCTCAGATAAGTAACCGCATTTTACAATCTGCAAAAGACAAAGCCGAGTCAGGAGAAAATCCTGGAGTATAAACTATTTTCTGTTGAAGGGTCTTGATTTTGTAATAGTTTTCTGGGATACTTCCAGGACCTGATGGGCGGTTAGCTCAGCTGGCTAGAGCACCAGCTCGACACGCTGGGGGTCACAGGTTCAAGTCCTGTACCGCCCATTTTTCTTAACTTCTTATAAATCAATCACTTAGGTGTTGTATTTTCCTCGTTTTTCTTTGGAAAGCTTTTGTTGTCCTTAACATCTGTCCATTCATAAACCGGCAAAAAAGAAATTTTGGCATTTTATGCCCTTGAAATTTATATAAATTTTTGCATAATTTGAACCTCATTATTTGAGGAAACGTATAAAAATTTTTATATGTTAGTGTGTGCGTAAATCCTGCGTAACTTAAAAATATTTTTGTGATTTTTAAGGAGGTTTATATGGCGACAGATGTAAAACAAATCGGCAATCTTGTGCAGCAGAAAAGCGAATTTGTCCGCGCTGTCTTCAATGAAATGGACAAGGTAATCATAGGCCAGCGATATATGCTCGAGCGAATGCTCATAGGGCTTCTTGCCAACGGCCATATCCTTTTGGAAGGGGTGCCGGGACTTGCAAAAACACTGGCTGTTACAATCCTCTCGCGGACGATAGATGCCGAATTTCGCAGGATACAATTCACCCCCGATTTGCTCCCCGCAGATTTAATAGGCACACAGATTTACAGGCAGTCCGATGGTCAGTTTTATACACGCAAAGGCCCAATCTTTGCCAACATAATTCTTGCGGACGAAATCAACAGGGCGCCCGCAAAAGTCCAGAGCGCACTTCTCGAGGCAATGCAGGAACGGCAGGTATCAATTGGGGAACAGACATTTGCACTGCCTGAGCCTTTTATGGTCCTTGCGACACAAAACCCGATTGAGCAGGAAGGGACATATCCATTGCCTGAAGCACAACTGGACCGTTTTATGCTCAAGCTGAAAATTGATTACCCGGGAAAAAGCGAGGAGCGAAAAATTCTGGAGCGTATGGCTGTGACAAACAAAAAGTTTGATGTTAGTCCTGTAATTAAACCGAGGGAAATTGCCGAGGTCAGGGCGGTTGTGGATGAGATATATGTCGATGAAAAAGTTAAAGATTACATTGTTGATATCGTCTGTGCGACAAGAGAGCCGGAAAAATACGGCCTGCAGATAGGAAACTTTATCAGCTACGGAGCCTCGCCAAGGGCGACGATTTATTTGACTGTGGCTGCAAAGGCAAATGCATTTTTACAGCAGAGAGGATATGTTACTCCGCAGGATGTTAAGACAATCGGCGCGGATGTATTGAGACATCGAGTCATTGTAAGTTATGAGGCGGAAGCCGAGGACAAAACAAGCGAAGATATTATCAAGATGATTTTCGATACTATAGAAGTACCATAGGAAAATTAAAAAAATAAAAGATAGACTTTAAGAATTTATAATTTTGAGCTTTACACTTTAAGCTTTAAATTTTGAATATGATTCCACAGGAACTAATAAAAAAAATAAGACAGATTCAGATATACACGTCCCGGATGGTGAACACCAGTTTTGCCGGCCAGTATGAGAGTGTTTTCAAGGGGCGCGGGATGCAGTTCGATGAGGTCCGCGAATATACCCCTGGCGATGATATCCGTTCGATAGACTGGAATGTTACCGCAAGGACAGGCAGGCCTTATATAAAAAGGTTCGTCGAAGAGCGCGAGATGACAGTTATTTTCGCAGTTGACCTCAGTGCTTCAGGGGCATTCGGGACGATAAATAAAATGAAAAACGACCTTGCTGCGGAGTTTTGTGCGGTCCTTTCCTTTGCAGCGGCGAAAAATAATGACAAGGTGGGGTTATTGATTTTCACAGACCGTATAGATTTATATATCCCGCCGAAGAAGGGAAGCAGGCACATCCTGCGGTTGATTCGGGAGCTTTTGTATTTTCGGCCGGAGAAGCGAAAAACAGATATCAACCTGGCCCTCGAATATCTGGGAAGAGTGGTACGTAAAAAAGCGACCGTCTTTCTGGTATCTGATTTTATCGGTTCTAATTTTGTCAAGCCGCTGGGTCTATTGAATAAACGTCACGATGTAATAGCTGTCTGTGTGCGCGACAAGGCGGAGGTTTCGCTTCCCAAAATCGGGCTGATTGAATTCGAGGATGCCGAGACCGGTCGGATTATGGCTGTGGATACATCGAGCAGAAAATTCAGGCAGCAGTATGAGAGCAAAAACACAAGGAGATTCGAGGAATTGAAAGGGACACTCAGGTCCATAAATGTTGACTGCATCAGCATCAGCACCGACAGGCAGTATATACAGGATTTGATAGGATTTTTCCGGATGAGGCATCGGCGCTTCTGATTTGTTATTGGTTAAAAAAATTGTTGAGTTGATGGAATTTACAAGGGGACTGATATGGAAGACAAATTAAATTTTTCACTGCCGGAAAAAAAGCGAGAAAGCTCCAGCGCACTTACCGTAATTATTGTTTTGCTTGTAGTTTTAATTATCCTGTCGGCAGTGAATATTTTTCTTATTCGGCAGGGCAGGTCTGTCGAGCCGCAGGCATCCGCAGGTTTGACTTCTGAACAGATTCGCAAGCTTGCGGGAACTCTTTCAGAAAGAAATTTATACGACAGGGCAGCACAGGCCTGGAAGGATTATCTGTCTTCGGCTAATATTACAGATGCGGAGCGAGCGAAGATATGGTTTCAGATAGGGACGCTGCTTGAAAAAGCAGGCCGGTATGCCGAGGCGATAGAATCTTTTTATCGCAGTGAGGCGGCTGCGAAGGTCGAGGAGCTTTCAGGCCAGATAAATTCACATATCAAGGGCTGTTTCGAAAATCTGGGGAAATTTTCTGCACTGCGTTATGAGCTTATGGGCAGGACGGGAATAGATAAGTCAAAGGTGCCTGCGGGCAAGGTTGTTGCGGAAATCGGGCCGGAAAAAATTACTGAAGCCGACCTCGATGCACAGATTGAGCAGATGATTGATAATCAGTTAAGCGCTTACTCGATGTTTATGAATCCTGAACAGCTCAAGGAACAGAAAAAACGCATGCTCGAGCAGTATAAGTCGCTGCAGGCAAAAGGAGAGTTTCTGCAAAACTGGCTTGGACAGGAGGTTTTATACCGCCAGGCACTCGATGAAAATCTGGGCCAGAAAGAGGATGTTCAAAAAATGCTTAGAGATATTAATCGAAGCGTCCTCGCGCAGCAGATACTGAATCAGCAGCTTGCTGATAAAATCAATATAACAGATACGGACCTTCAGACTTATTATGCCGCCAACAGGGAAAAATATGTCGAGCCGGAATCTGCAGGAATCAGTCATATTTTAGTCGAGGACGCCGAACAGGCATCGGATTTGATGAAGCGCATAAAAGGCGGTGAGGATTTCGCGGCGCTGGCAAAACAGTTTTCAAAAGATGCCGAAACAGGAAAAAACGGCGGCAAAATTGATATGGAGGTGACTAGAGGCTCTTATGTCCCATCGATAGGTGAAGTAAAAGAATTGAATGAAAAGATTTTCGATGCGAATGCACCGGCGCTGCTGGAGGAGCCTTTCAAAACCGAAAAGGGCTGGGAGATTGTAAGGATTGACAGCAAGAAGCCGGAAAGGCAAAAAAGTTTCGATGAGGTCCGAGAACAGGTGATGTCGGAAATGCTCAGTAAAAAGCGCCAGGATGTTCAGCAGGAGTATCTTAAGCAGATGATG
>JBFZBH010000047.1:0-7488 GCA_041308525.1 Phycisphaerae bacterium
GCAATGGAACACTCTCAGCCGCTCGGTGAAACCATCAAAGAGCTTATTATGCAAGTATCAGCCATCAGGGATTATGCACTTAATCAGCAGGAAAGAATCAAGAGACTTCAGGAAGGCTACGACTGGAATATAATCAAAAATTTCAGCCTGCGAGTTATACGGTGCATTGATAATATAAATGAACGAATCGAAGATTTGGAAAGCGAAGGTCTGGATGCATCTGGTCTCGACGAAATTAAAGAGGAGCTGATTTTCGGTCTTGAGTCGGGCGGAATTGAGCAATATCAGCCCCAGCTTGACAGCGATTACAGCGGGCAGGAGCGCGTTGCAGAAGCAGTTCAGGACAGGGAACCCTGCCGAAGCGAAGACCAGAGAGGAAAAATAGCACGAGTGCTGCGTCCGGGCTATAGGCATTTTATTGATGACCAGCACTTTAAGGTGGTCCGAACTGCAAGAGTTAAACTGTACGGTTAAATGTTAGTTTGATGTAACCGGGGAGTCTGAGTATGATTGATAAAGATAATAACATGCAAACAATAGCCGGCATAGACCTTGGAACGACATTTTCATCACTTGCAATCCTCAACGCCGTCGGCAAACCGGAGATAGTCCCGAATGCAGATGGTGACAGACTTACTCCGTCAGCAATTTATTTCGATGAGGAAAATCCGGATGTCGTCCGTGTAGGCCTGGAAGCCCTTAACTGCAGATACCTTAATCTCGACAGGTCCGTAAGGTGGGTGAAGCGCCACATGGGAGATGACTCCTATAAATTGAATATTGACGGCAGGGAATGGACGGCGGTCGAGTTGTCTGCTCTTATTCTTAAGAAACTCAAGGAAGATTGCTCTGTCGGCGGCAATAAAATTAATGATGTGATTATTTCAGTGCCCGCACATTTTGATGAGGTCCGCAGAAAGGCCACCATGGATGCTGGGACACTTGCGGGTCTCAACGTCATAGGAATTATCAATGAGCCTGTGGCTGCAGCTCTTTATTACGCAACCACCTCGACTGTATTCGGCAAAGTGCTGGTTTACGACATCGGCGGCGGAACTTTCGATGTGACAATAATGGATGTCAAAGGTCGGGAGATGAATATTATCTGCTCACAGGGAGACCATCAGCTCGGCGGTATAGACTTTGACAGGAAGATTCTTGAGATGCTCGAAAATGAGTATAAGGCCAAATTCGGTCTCCAGCTGATTAATTCGAATGAGGAGCGGGCCCGGTACGAGGACGAGGCTGAAGACATTAAAAAGACTCTTTCGAGAAGAGATGCATCGAGAAATATAATCTACGGACAAGCCGGAAGCATGAAGGTGGAAATCACACGCCAGATGTTTGAAGAGGCAGTTGCACCGCTTATGGCGAGGATCGATATCATGCTCGAAGTCGCCCTCGAGGAAGCGAAGCTCGAACCGTCGAAAATCGACAAGGTCCTGCTTGTCGGCGGCAGCAGCAGAATGCCGGTTGTTCGCCAGAGGCTCGAGAAGATGTTCGGTTTTCCGCCAGATGCAGCGGTCAATGTCGATGAATGTGTTACTATGGGTGCGGCCGTGCACGCCGGCCTTACGAAGTTAAGAGAAAATCCGGAAACTGTATTGCCGGGCATTGCATCAGGCTTGAAATCAATCAGCCTCACAGACGTATGCAATCACAGCTACGGCACGGTTTGTGCTCCTTTTAACGAAAAAACTGGAAGACGTGTCATAGAAAACCGTATCATTCTCAGGAAAAATACGCCGCTTCCCTGCCAGGTCACGAAAACTTTTTATACCGTTTCAGAGGGCCAGACAGACCTGGAAATTACAATAACGCAGGGAGAAGACTCTACGGTCGAGTTCGTAAATAAAATTGCTACACATCGGCTCAAACTGCCGCCCGGAAGGCCGGCCGAATGTCCCATCAAGGTCACTTACAGCTATGATGTGAACCAGAGAATGCACTGTTACTTTGAGGACGTTCAGTCGGGAAGGTCGCTCGAGGTTGAATTTTCCATGGACAAACAGGGAAATATGAAACTGGATGAGATAAAGAGGAAAGCCGAGCAGTTTGAATCCCTCAAGATTGAATAAAATGGCGACAGAACAATGCAGATTCGTTGTCTTAAAGATGTTAAGCTTTGGTTTTTGCGAAAGCTCAATGCGGGCAGCCTGAATAACATTTCTGCTCTCTCACAGCTGCTTACAAGCTGTGTCGAACTCACAGTTAATGACAAGGGGAAGGAACTTTTTCTTGTAAAGCTTCGCGGTTCGATACGCGCTTCATACAGCCTTCCTCGGACAGTCGTTCAAATTTTCCTTACAGACATAACCGAGGGGATAGAGCAGCCGCGGTTTGTTGCTGACAGTGCAAGGCAAAGGCAGGGCGGCAACGGCAGCCTGCCTGTTTTTTGTTATACAGGAGAACTGGGAAGGCTTCCTTCAGCAGTAACAGTCCTTTCTGACTGGACAACGGTGGCGAGCATAAACTCAGAGAGCATTGTGTTGCCTCGCAGCGGCTCCAGACTGCTGCAGTTTACAATATCTGTCTTGTCGGCGGAAAATTCACAGCGTATCGCAGCCGCCTGCTGCAACTTTAATTATGAAAACCGGCAGGATGGCTATCTCGACGAGAATGAAAATATTGAGCGGGCAAAAGTTCTGACTGTAACTCTTGCTTTTGCTGTAAGTGCCGCTGATAAAAATATGCCGGATTGCGAGGTCGAGCTTATCAGAAACTGGGCAAGAAGCAATGTGAATGCCTTCGATAAGTCCGACCGGGCAAAAAGACAGCTTGAAAAGGCCCTCAACCGCACAGTGCGTTTGCTGCAGGACGGCAGCCAGATTGACATTGCAAAAGTCTGCGATGAAATCGTCAGGATAGCACCTCCCGGAATGTGCAGCGACATTCTGGAGCTTTGTTTTTACGTTGCAAAAGCCAAAGGTGCTGTTTGCAGGCATGAGCTTGAATTTTTAAAAGACTTGTCTTTGCGGCTGGACATTGACAGCGAGCAATTTCAGATAATGACGGAGAAAATTTTGCCTCCTCGGCTATATCAGGAAAAAGATTCGAAGTTTATTCTCGGCCTTAATTCCGATATGACCACTGAACAGACCCGCAAACATCTCAATGAGCTTTATCGCCGCTGGAGCGCCCGTGTGACAAATTTCAATCCTGAAATCCGCACACAGGCCGAAGATATGTTAAACTTCATTGCCCAGGCAAGAAACGAATACGTACACTGATTATTCGAACCTGCGTTCTCTGCCGCGCGAACGGTCTCTACCTCTCTTATCTCCGCCGCGAAAACCGCCGCCTCGTCTGCCGCCGCCGCCACCGCCGCCGCCATGTCTCATCGGAGGTCTTGGCCTTGCCTCATTCACATTGACGACCTGACCCTTTATTTCCTTGCCGTTCATTTCAGCAATTGCATTCATTGCTTCTTGCTGCGTAGGCATCGTTACAAATCCGAATCCCCTCGATTCTCCGCTGAATTTATCCTTGATGATGTTTACAGATTCCACCTGGCCGAACGCAGAAAATGCCTGGCGCAAATCCTCTTCGGTGGCCTCACGCGACAAGTTACCGACATAGATATTCATTTCCTTTTCCTTAAAATCGCTGTTCTAAAACTTTTTTAACTCCGTGCAACTTTATGCAAGAAGCAATATTCGTTAGAAATGACGATGATTGGAAATCACGCTTTTCGGGAGGTATTGGTTATTTATCAATACACGCTCGTTTTATCATAATCATTTCTGTTCAGTAAATCGTCAATCATTATATTGATATTCACAGAATATGCAACAGATATTTTGTATTTTTAAAATTTATTCTTCTGCACTTTCAGCTGTTTTGGCAAATTTATTTTTCAGTACCCTGAAGCCTGGCCGTCCTTGCGAGACTCCGAAGCTCCGTAATAAACCTTGTTTTTACTGTCGAACATAATGGCCTGATAGCCGCCGAAGCTGTCTGGGGTCTTTTCGATTTTATGTCCCATTTTTTTCAGCTCTTCAATCGTTTTCTGGGTAAAACCGCTTTCCAAAGAGACAATACCGCCGTTTTTCTTTTTGTCGCCGGTCGGGTCGGTAGAGCCGGTGTGCTGCAGTCTCGGTGCATCACCGGCCTCCTGCAGGTTCATTCCGAAATCAATCATATTAAGGATAATCTGGACCTGTCCCTGCGGCTGCATATCCCCGCCCATCACACCGAAACTCATAAAAGGTTTGCCGTCTTTTGTAATAAATCCGGGGATTATCGTATGGAAAGGTCTTTTGTGCGGCTCATAGCTGTTCAGAAAGCCCTCCTGAAGATTGAATAATTCGCCCCTGTCCTGAAGAATAAATCCCAGACCGTCGGGAGTCATACCGGAACCCATTCCTCTATAATTGCTTTGTATCAGGGAAACCATATTGCCCCATCTGTCTGCAACTGTAAGATAAATTGTATCGCTTGTACTTGTATCGAAGCTGCCGGGCTCGAAATCATCCCGAGCTTTATTCGGGTCTATAAGCTGGCGTCGTTTTACGGCGTATTCTTTTGAAATCAATTCTTTGACGGGAATTTTATTGAACGCAGGGTCGGCATAATATTTTGCCCTGTCCTCGAAAACAAGTTTCTTTGCTTCGAGAAGGAAATGGAGATGTTCGGCGCTTCCGAAACCTTTCGATTTCAAATTAAAACCTTCGAGGATATTTAGCATCTGCAGCACAGCAATCCCCTGGCAGTTGGGAGGCAATTGCCACACATCGTAACCCCTGTAGTTCGTGCTGACAGGCTCGACCCATTCGCTTTTATGTTCCGCAAAATCGCGAAGGGTGAGGAATCCCCCGTTTCTCTTCATATAGTCTTCGATGGTTTTTGCAATCTCGCCTTTGTAGAAAACGTTCCTCCCTTTTTTAGCGATTTTTTCAAGCGTATCAGCAAGATACGGATTTCGGAAGATTTCACCTTTTACAGGCGCTTTTCCATTCGGCATAAAAATTTGCTCGAAGTTCGGATATTTTGACAGGGCTTTTACACTTCTTTGCCAGTAGTGTGCAATTAATTCAGTGACAGGAAAACCTTCGCGGGCATATTCAATTGCAGGTGCAAGATTTTTCTTCATCGGCAGTTTGCCGAATTTTTTGTGCAGTTCGAACCAGCCATCTACACAGCCGGGAACAGTGACAGGAAGAGGGCCGAGCGGAGGTATCTTTTCAATTTTGTTTTCTCTGAAGTAATCCATCGTCAGAGAATACGGAGACCTGCCGCTGGCATTTAAGCCGTAAAGTTTTTTTGTCTTTGCGTCCCACACTATCGCAAATAAATCGCCGCCTATTCCGCAGCTTACCGGCTCGACCAGTCCAAGTACTGCATCGGCGGCTATTGCCGCATCGACTGCAGTTCCGCCTTTTTTTAAGATATCAATCGCTGCCTGTGTTGCAAGGGGCTGGCTTGTTGCCGCCATTCCATTTTGGGCAATAACTTCTGAGCGGCTGGCAAACGGCAAGCCCGTTATCCGATCGAATCCACTAACATTTCCGTAAGATGCAAACATTAGAACGGCTGAAACTATGATTTTTTTCATTTCTTTACACTTTCATAAAACGGTAAATTCTGGCATAATTATAAGTTAAGTAAAAAGACTAAATCAACATGATAAAGCTTTGAAAATAATATTTTAGTATGAGCGAGAATATAAAAAAACAGATAGAAAAACTGCGGCGGGAGATAAGAAGGCATGATTACCTCTATTACGTTCTCAATCAGCCCGAAATCACCGACCAGCAATATGATAAGCTGTTCAATGAACTAAAACAGCTCGAAGAGAAATACCCGCAATACATAACAGCTGACTCACCGACACAAAGAGTGTCCGGAGAGCCTCTCGAAGGATTCAAATCAGTCCGCCACGCCATACCGATGCTCAGCATCGATAACACCTACAGTTCAGAAGAGTTGCGTGAATTCGATAAACGTGTGACCAAGGGGCTTGGAAAAGAAAAATACGATTATGTTGTAGAACTGAAAATCGACGGCCTTGCTGTGAGCCTGCGATATGAAAAAGGCATTCTTGTCACAGCAGCCACACGCGGCGACGGCGAACTGGGCGACGATGTTACCTCTAATGTAAGGACGATCAAAGCAATACCTCTTTCGCTGATTTCTGATGGAGATGTTCCTGATATCATAGAGGTCCGCGGCGAGGTCTATATGCCTACGAAATCGTTTCTTGAGCTTAACCGCCAGAAGGCCGACAAGGGAGAACCGTTATTCGCAAATCCTCGCAACGCAGCAGCTGGCTCATTGAAGCTTCTCGATCCGAGAATCACAGCTAAAAGGAATCTGGCATTTTTTTCCTACGCACTCGGCGAGGTATCGAAACCGATAGCTGATGAGCACTGGCAGGTGCTGCAGAAATTCAAAAGATTCGGGTTGCCGGTCAATCCGAATATACGCAGGGCAAAAAATATCGATGAGGTAATCGAGATTTGCGACAGCTGGAGAGAAAAGAAATCTTCGCTTGACTATCAGATTGACGGTATGGTCATAAAGGTCAATAATCTTGTTCAGCACGATACTTTGGGTACTACCGGCCGGGCGCCGCGCTGGTGCATTTCGTATAAATTTCCTGCTGAGCAGGCAAAGACAATCGTCGAATCAATCGATGTGCAGGTCGGTAAAACCGGAATCTTAACTCCCGTTGCGAATCTACAACCTGTCCTGCTTGCAGGAACAACAGTCAAAAGGGCCAGCCTGCACAATTTCGACGAGATAGACAGGCTCGATGTCAGGGAAGGTGATACTGTTCTTATCGAAAAAGCCGGCGAGATTATACCGCAGGTCATCGAGGTGAAAAAAGAGCTTCGGCCAAAGGGAACTAAACCTGTCAAGCGGCCGGATAAGTGTCCCAATTGCAATGGGCCGGTTAAAAAAGATGAGAACGGCGTTTATATCCGCTGCCTGAATCGCAATTGTCTCGGCCAGTTAACTGAGCGTCTTAAGTATTTTGCAGGCCGCGACCAGATGGACATCGAAAATTTAGGTATAGCACTCATTGAGCAGCTGGTTGATACCGGCCTTGTGAAAAATTTTGCTGACCTCTACAGGCTTCAGAAGTCTGATTTAATTGAGCTTGAAAGGATGGCTGATAAAAGCGCGCAGAATGTCATCGATGCTGTCGAACAAAGTAAGACAAGGCCTTTGTGGCGCTTTATTGCAGCGATTGGAATCCGGCATATCGGAAGCCAGACAGCACAAATCCTGGCAGATAAATTCGGTTCGCTCGATAAACTGATGGCCGCAAGCCAGGAAGAGCTTCAGTCAGTTGAACAGATCGGGCCGATAGTTGCACAGAGCGTTTATGAATATTTCAGAAATGAAAACAATCGCCGGGTCGTTGAGGAATTATTAGCAGCCGGTGTCAGGCCTGCGCACGAAAGAATAAAACGAGAAGGAAAGTTTGCAGGAAAAACTGTTGTTGTTACAGGAACACTGCAGAACTTTACACGCTCGCAGGCC
>JBFZBH010000048.1:0-7402 GCA_041308525.1 Phycisphaerae bacterium
AAAACAGCAAACAAGCTTTTCGTTCACGGCTTTTTGACTGTCAACGGTGAAAAAATGAGCAAGTCTCGCGGAACATTCATAAGGGCATCGACTTTTGTTAAACACCTTGCTCCTGAAACGCTCCGCTATTATTATGCAAGCAAACTGACCGGCTCAGTGGAAGATATCGACCTTAGCATTACCGATTTCATAAATAAAACAAACAGCGACCTCGTGGGAAAATTCGCCAATCTTGCATCACGGTCTGTGCCAATGATTACAAATCGTTTCGACTCCCAGTTGGGCCGTCTTGATGATGACGGAAAATCACTTATTAGCAAACTTGCAGCTGCGAAAGAGCAGATTATAAGAGATTATGAAAATCTCGAATATGCCTCCGTTATCAGAACAGTAACAAGCCTTGCAGACGAAGCCAACCGGTATGTCGAGCAAAACCAGCCGTGGGCAACTATTGAAACCGACCGGGAAAAAACGCTTACGACACTTACAACGACGATAAACGCAGCAAGGATACTAACAATTTACTTAAAGCCTGTTATTCCGGATTTTGCAGCAAAGATGGAAAAATGTCTTGACATCAGCCCGTTAAATTTTGACGATGTTGAAAAGATTCTGGAAAACAAAAAAATAAATAAATTCGAAAGATTAGCAGAAAGGATAACTGAAAAACAGGTGAACTCTATGATGGAAGAAAGTAAAGAGGGTCAAAAAACCGTTCAATCACCGCAAGTTACTGTCACAATGCAGCCTATCGCGCCCGAATGCACCATAGATGACTTCGCAAAAATCGATATAAGAATCGCCAGGGTCCTGAAGGCAGAAACCGTCACGGGCGCTGATAAGCTTTTGAAACTTACTCTCGATGTTGGTCAGATACAAAGAACAGTCCTTGCAGGAATAGCTCAGGCCTATCGGCCGGAAGATTTAAATGGAAAAACGGTTATCTATCTTGCAAATCTCAAACCGCGCCAGATGAAGTTCGGGTTGTCTGAAGGGATGATTCTTGCAGCAGGCACCGGCGGCAAAGACATCTTTATGCTCACAGCCGATGTCGGCGCACAGCCGGGCCAGCGGGTAAGCTGACAATGAAAAAAAAGCTTTCACAAATTGCCAAAGAAGACGGCAGGTATAATCCTGCGGCGTTGAAGTTCGTTTATGACGGGCTTGGCTTCACTATTAAGCAGGTCACAGATGAGCCCCAGCATATCGACGGAAAGGCACTTTGTGACGGATTAAGGCAATTGGCCATTAAAAGATGGGGAAGACTAGCCAAGCTGGTATTAAATAACTGGGGCATAAAAACAACACGGGACTTCGGAGAGATTGTATATCTGATGATTGAAAACCAGTGGATGAGCTCTCAGCCGACCGATTCTATTAATGATTTCAACGAGGTCTATGATTTCGACACAGTATTCAATAATCAGTTCAAATTTTAGTATTGCTCTATGCGCTGAATCTGGACAAAAGCTTTCTTACTTCAATCCTTCTCTATAAAGCTGTCGAATTTGTTCAGCAGTCAGCAACTGATTATATACCCGCACATCATCGATAACCCCGTCAAAGAAATTCATAGGTAAACCTCCGTTGGAATATGCACCGATAAATGCCGGCATATCGATGCTTATTGCAATAGGACACTTGGATTGTACAGCATTATCGAGAATACCGTTCAAATATACCTTCATTCCATCCGGTTTCATAGTGCCGTCCCAGCTAAAAGCAACAAACGTCCAGTTTGATGGTAAAACAGCAGCATTGCTGATTATGGAATTATTAAAAACGGAACCATCTGAAAACATGCAGCAAAAATGACCCGACGAATTCAATCTCGATAAAAACTGGACACCATATCCGCTCAGGTCCCAGGCTTCTGATAAAATGTCTCTGTTGATTCCTTCTGTTGCTCTCGGGTATATCCATGCGCACATACTGAATGGATTTGGGCCACCTATTGCGTCAAGATTACCTGCAAATACGTAATCATCACTGCCATCAAAATCAAGAGCATAATCCCCTATTTTACCCATCACCCATGACGCTGCTCCCATAATAATCCCGTTATTGGAACCAGCTGAATCAGAAGCATCTGTTCCCTGTCCTTCATCAAATTTCCAATGAGAAAACGGCGCCGGTAAAATTAAATTAGACATCAGCCAGTTCTCCATCAAAAACACCAGGTCGCCCTCATCAACAGTCCCATCCAGATTAAAATCTGCTTTATTACACCAACCCGGCATAGAGCAATTGTTGTCGAACCAATTAACTGCAAAGGCTGCTACATCTGTAAAATCTATAAAATAATCCCTGTTGAAATCGCATGCAATCCAGCAAACAGGATATTCTTGTAATGCACTTTCCTCAAATAAGAATCCGGGCGATCCATTGCCTTCCGATAATCCTGCCATCGCCTGTGCCGCTGCGATATTAAGCCAGCTTATGCGAATTTGCCCGCTCGCAAAAAACATTTCAATCTGAAAACTGTTCTTTATATCTTTCTCGCCGAACACAGGTACATCTTTGAATGTTACTGCGATTCTGTCATCAAGCTTTTTATAAGAGATGCTGAATTCACTCGACGGATTTAAGTCGGTAAACAACGCAGAAATCCTTGGCAGGGCAAAATGAGTCTCTAACGTAGGCTCTCTGGTGACATCTCCCTGACCGAATGTAATATAGCCGTTGCTGCCTATATAGAAGCGATCGAATAGAGAGCCGTAAAATTGAACAAAAACTCCGTCATCAAGAACAACTTCACTATAATCATCATCCCACAAGGAAACATATATGCCGCCGTTAGGATCAACCGGATATACATCAATACTGTCTCGGCATGCTTCATAATAAGCTCTCGAGCCATCCGGTGTAAAAGTTATCATCAACCCGGTCAACTGCCCGGCTGACTCTTCGAAAAATTCAACAAATGAATCGGGTGGCCTGATTGTCAGGGAGATATTCCTCTTTTTTAAAGAACCTGTATTCAAATTCTTGAATATAATCTGGTCAGAATAAATATTTGGTTCAAAAATTCTCACCTCCGGCTTAAAACAAACATCTACGTCGATAGTTTCATTCGGCTCAAGCGAACCAGACTGTGGTATTACAGACAGCCATTGCTCATTCCAGGAAGCCGTCCAGTCCACTGTCTCATCTGAGTCATTTACAAGTGTATATTTCTTGCAATTCGGCTGAAATGGTCCGCCTTGCCTGCCCTGCACTATCAAGTCTTCAGAAGGCGCAACGACTAAAACGTCCGGCTGTATAGTAACTCTCACAGGAACAATAAGCCGCTGGCAACAAGGGTCATCTGGTATAATAAGCAATTGGCTGTTATATGTATCCGGCAATAAGCCGTTAGTGTCAAATATTATATTTATATCTTCAATAGTGTTTGGTTCCAAACTTCCTGCCTGTGGCTCTAATCGAATATATGGAACCTGGGTTTCTGAAATTGCTTGGTACATATTAAGCCTGCCGTTGGAAACACACTTGTTTTTAAGGCTGTCAACCTTATCCACACTGTGAAGTATAATTTCCTTTACACGGCTGCTGCTGAGGCTCGGATCAATCGACCACAGTAAAGCGCATACCCCTGAAACATAAGCGGTGGACATTGATGTTCCGCTCAAAAACTGGTATTTATTTGACGGCATACAGCTTAAAATGCTGCTGCCTGGAGCCGCCAAATCAACCGACTGCTCGCCATAATTCGATAAGTTCCACATCAAATCGAGCTTGTCAGTTGCCATAACCGAAATGAGACAGTCACTTTCATAATTTGCCGGATAAAAAGGATACATATCATTATCACTGCTTCCATTGCCGGCACCGGCAACAAACAGCATCCCTGCTGCCCGAGTTTCCTCTATAGCATATTCCAGAAATGGATTGTAGGCATCCCCACCCCAGGAATTATTAGATAATCTAGCGCCCATTAAAATGCTATATTCGATAGCCTCAATCGCATCATCTGTCCAACCGGTACCGTCAGCGCCGATAAATTTAAGAGCCATTATCTTAACATTCCAGCAAACGCCCGTTACGCCGAGATTATTATTTCCTTCAGCTCCGATTATTCCGGCAACGTGTGTGCCGTGATAAAGGTCATCTCTCGGGTCGCCGTCTCTATTACGAAAATCGTAACCATAAACATCATCTACATAGCCGTTCCTGTCATCATCACGACTGTTGCCAGGAATTTCACCCGGATTTTTCCACATATTTCCGGCGAGGTCGGGGTGCGTATAATCCACACCGCTGTCGATAACAGCTACTGTAACGTCACTGGCTGAAGTAAAAATATCCCAGGCTTCCGGCGCATCTATATCGGCATCAGCCGCACCGCCGTTTTGGCCTGTATTATGAAGCCCCCAAAGCTCGCCAAACCTCGTATCATTCGGGAACGACGACAGCATATGCACCTGATAGTTAGGCTGTACAGACAATATTTCTTCTGACTTGCTTAATAACTTTAATGCCTGTTTGACTGTTACATTCGAAGGAAGAACTATCACGCTCGAATCGGGAACAACTTTGAAATTTCTCTTTACAGAAGCACCGCCCAGCGATTTTAGTATCTTTTCTTTGGCATTTTCTCTATGTTTCAAATCGCGATGGTTTTTAAAACGAACAAGAAGCTCTCCTTCCTTATAAAGAACATTGTCTGCAATCGTAAAATCGCTGCCTTCAATATTTAAAAAAGAGCTTTTCTTCACAGAATCCAAAATCTGTTTCTCGCCCCCTAATGCAGCAGATAAAGCAGGAACTTTCTTCGTCCAGGCTATATAATTTAAGTCAGCAGGACTTCCGTTGCCGATCGTTATCTTTCTCGATAAGTCGGTCCCCTCTATGATATTTACATCTAAATTCTGCGGAGTGACCCAAAAGCCGTCAGGAAAATCTACCGTTAAAATTACATCTCGATATTGTTCCTGTTGAGATCCCATGTTAAGAAAAATAAGTGTTGCTGTATAAATGCCCTCCCCAAATGAATTCACTGTATCTGTAAGTCTGATGTTTACTGTCGCCGATGCCCCTGGTGCCAACATTCCCCATTTGGGACCTATCAGCAGCCAATTGACTGTTGAATTAACACCCCACGAAAGAATGCTGTTGCCGTCATTTCTTAAATAATATTGTTTTAATACAGGGGTAAATGGCCCACCGGGAAGACCAGAAGACTCAAAATTTTCCAGCGGCTGGACATTCAAATCATCCGCACTCAAATGAACTGACAAACAAGCAATAAACAATGCCGCAAAGGCAAAACAATGTCTTTTCTTCACCAACCCTTACTCCCATTGAATGCAAATACGAACTTTTCAAACGACGACCGAACAATCTGATAAGAGTCTGACTTTCCAAATACCTCCTCATCAGATTTTATTATACTACCAGAAATTATCGATTTTTTCAAGAAAAAAATAAACGTCTGATAAACATCTTCGGTAATCAATCAAATTTGTTTGTGATTGCTGTTTTTATATGTCGTTCGCCGGTTCTTTCTTAAAATTCTGTTGCATTGCAGGGCACTGTCGGTAAGATTTCACAAATAAGAAAGGATATATTCGGCACAAAGATGATTTTTACATTACACAGGTACATTTTCCGTGAGGTTTTCAAGGTATTCATCCTTGCGGCATTAGCTCTGACTTTAATAATCAGCCTTGGGATGATTCTTCGCCCTGTCCAGGAATACGGCGTAGGACCCCAGCAGGTCTTTCACTTAATCGGCTATTTTCTTCCGATAACACTCGCCTTCATACTGCCTATGGCTGCCCTTTTCGCATCTTCACTCGTTTACGGGCGTTTCGCAGGAGATAACGAGCTGGATGCCTGCAGGGCCAGCGGGATTGGAATCGCAAGCCTGATTTATCCGGGACTGGCATTGGCAATTATCGTAGCCATTACAAACCTGATTTTAAGCTTCTATGTTACGCCAGCCTTCGTCCAGCGGGCTGAAAAGTCACTAAAGGCAGACGCACAAAAAATTGTCTTTAGAAATATCCAGCGGCAGGGCTACTACAATTCGCCTGATAACAGCTGGCAGGTCTATGCTGACCTCGTTGACCTAAAATACAAGATGCTCTCCGGCGTTGTCATTACACAGTTCGGAAAATCAGGTATGGAAAAAATCATCACCTGCGATAACGCATTTGTAAAATTCGATTCGAACGACCTGCTAAATGAGGTGCAAATAACAGCCCTCAAACCATATTATGTCAATTGCATTACGAAGGAAACTTCTTTTCTCGAGAAGACCTCCCTGACAAACGAATTTCCGCCGCTGCTGGGTGATAATATAAAATTCAAAAAAATCGAAGAAATCAAAAAGATTCAGTCTAATTATATGCGTTTCAATCCCATCGCACAAAAAGCTTACGAGGTTTACGGTCAGTTCATCGCAGAGCTTATTGCTGCCGATATCCAGCGGACAATAACAGCCGGCGGCGATAAATTCTACAGGCTCCACAGCGGGCAAAAAATTATCAGGTTCACAGCAGACAATTGTTCGGCAATAAATGAGCAAAGAATTGAGCTGACCGGTAATATTAACGCCGAAGTATCCGATAGTTTTACCTCCGCTTCCGCTCCAAGGACTTTCAGATGTCCGAAAGCAATTCTTTTTGTTGAGGGACAGGAAAATATTCTGACCATAACGATGGTGATGTATGATACACGCTGGCGAACAAAAGATGGAGCGGAAAACTTATCGGGCAGCTTTTCGGTCCCGGGGCTGGTTCTGCCGGACAAAATAGTCAATATAACAAATAATGTTACAACGAATAATCTCCTGCAGGTCATAAGCCCGGCATCGATTATCAGCTGGCTTCAAAAAGAGCCCCCTGCCCTGAAGGCCTTATCGAACGAGTTGCAGACAAAAATTAATAAAACTGCAGCAGCGATTGAGGCAGAAACCCATTCACGTCTGGCTTTCGGTATCGGGTGCGTGCCGCTGGTTTTAATCGGGCTGGGACTTGGCATAATGAAAAAGGGCGGGCATCTTTTAAGCGCTTTCGGAATAAGCTCTATCCCCGCTGGCATCCTTACAATATGCATTATGAGCGGACGGAATATAATCCAGAACCCGGGCACGAAACAGTTCATCGGAATAATTATTATCTGGGGCGGCGTGCTCCTTTTATTTTTAATCGCCGGAATTATATACAAGCTGCTGACAAGGAATTAGACAATATAAAAGAACGAAAAATAAAACAAGTTATATGAAAATACTGGATAAATACATCATAAAGAACTTCCTGACAGGCTATTTGATAGCATTCTTCGTGTTAATAGGGCTGAGGATAATCATCGAGCTGTTCGTCAATCTCGATGAATTTTCCGAGAATGAAAAGCTCGGCACCCTGCAGGTAGTCGCAAATATCACTTACTTTTATGGAAT
>JBFZBH010000049.1:0-7344 GCA_041308525.1 Phycisphaerae bacterium
GGTTGCCATAGCTGCATATTTTGCGAGCCAGCCTTTGGTGAATCTCGGCTTCGGCGGCTGCCAGGTCTTCCTTCTCTCAGCCAATTCCTGTTCAGAAAGCTTAACACTCAGCGAACTGGCAGGTATATCGATTTCGATTATGTCGCCGTTTCTTAATAATCCGATAGGCCCCCCCACCGCTGCTTCAGGGCTTACATGGCCGATACAGGCGCCGCGTGTGCCGCCGCTGAAGCGGCCATCGGTAATGAGAGCAACAGACTCACCGAGACCAGCGCCCATAATATAGCTTGTCGGGCTTAACATCTCCTGCATGCCGGGTCCGCCCTTTGGGCCTTCATAGCGAATCACGACAACATTGCCTGCCCTGACTTTTCCTGCAAGAATTCCTTCACAGGCATCTTCCTGCGACTCGAAGATGACCGCAGGGCCGGTATGTTTGAGCATATTCGCAGCGACACCAGCAGATTTTACGACCGCACCATTAGGAGCAAGATTCCCCCTGAGTATCGCAAGCCCGCCTGTTTTGGAATAGGCCGTTTCGATCGTATGAATACAATCAGTGTTTTTTATCACAGCCCGTGCGATATTTTTTCCGAGCGTTTTTCCGGTGACAGTCGGGCAATCCAGATTAAGAAGGCCGGAAATTTTGCTTATCTCTTTTAGAATCGCGATAACTCCCCCTGCTGCATCGACATCCTCAACATGGAACTTGCTCGATGGCGACACCTTGCAGATATTCGGGCATTTCGCTGAAATACTGTTTATCCTGTCAAGGTCATAAGTGATTCCTGCTTCGCTTGCCACGGCGAGTCCGTGAAGAACGGTATTGGTAGAGCCGCCCATTGCCATATCAAGGGCAAATGCGTTATCGAGCGATTTGACATTAATTATGTCCAGCGGCTTAATATCTTTTTCAACCAGCGACAGAATCTGTTTGCCTGCTGACCTGTAAAGTTTTTTTCTCTTCGGGTCAATCGCTAAGATTGTGCCGTTTCCCGGCAGTGCAATACCTACCGCCTCACAGAGACAATTCATCGAGTTTGCTGTGAACATACCTGAGCACGACCCGCAGGATGGACAACCCGTCATCTCTAGGTCTTTTAGCTGCTGGTCGGTTATTTTGCCGGCGCTGAAGGCTGCTACTCCCTCGAAGATGCTTATAAGGTCAACTGAAGTATCATCTGCCGCCTTTCCTGCCTTCATAGGTCCGCCTGAAACGAAAATCGTAGGAATATTTACCCTGACAGCAGCCATAAGCATTCCGGGAATTATTTTGTCGCAGTTCGGGATGCAAATGAGGCCGTCAAAGCAATGTGCCCGAACCATCGTCTCCACTGAATCAGCAACAATCTCCCTCGATGGGAGCGAATACTTCATCCCGGAATGGCCCATCGCAATGCCGTCACAGACCGCTATCGTATTAAATTCGAAAGGTGTGCCGCCGGCCTGACGGACCGCCCGCTTGACAAGCTGGGCAACTTTATTGAGATGAACGTGGCCCGGCACAATCTCACAAAAGCTGTTGGCGATGCCGATGAAAGGTTTTTCAATATCAGCATCAGACAAACCGCAGGCATGAAGAAGCGCCCTGTGGGGGGCCCTTTGAAATCCCTTTTTAACCATATCACTTCTCATAAGTCGATACTCCAAAACAATTAAGATATTTTGCCCTGAATAAATACGGTCTTTTATTGTAGCGTTTAGAGTCAGATAAATAAAGAAAATTCGGTTGTTTTTGAAAGGATAATGGGTATAATCTGCATTCAAATTAATTACGCTTTTAAGGAGAGCCTATAATGAAGGCATATAGAATTCTGTTTTATTGTATCGTAACATCAGCTGTTGTTTTCAGTCTTGTAAGCGGCTGCGCAAAACCCGGCAAACCAGAGCAGATAACTGAACCCAAAGTCCAGCCGAAGGAAAAAGCCGTAACGCCGGTTGAAAAGCCCAAAGAGGAAGTGCCCGTAAAACCGGTCGAGAAACCCAAAGAACAGGTGCCGGTAAAGCCCGAAGGAAAGCCTATAAGCCTTGCATTGAAATTCAAAGCGAATGACCTGGCGACATACAAGATAACAATGGCGGCGGAAAGAAGCGTAGATTTCAGCGGAGAAATAGCAAAAGATGAACAGTTCAAGAGCGGCAAGACCGGCAATCATACCGAGATGACCTTTTCAGAACTAATCGAGTCTGTTGACGCGAACGGAATTGCTACTGCAAAGATAACAGTCAAGGCCCTCAAATACTTGTCTTCGGTCCGAAACCAGCCAGCAATTGACTTTGACAGCACAAGGACAGCCGACCAGAACAACCCGCTTTATAAAGTAATCGGGCAAAGCTACACGATTACCTTAAATCCCAATGGTGAGGTTTACACGGTAACAGGCGGCGAAGAAATTAAAGGTCTTGTTGCAGGAAATTTAATCGAAAACCAGGCCGGCGTTAAGCTCTTTTCACAGGAAGTCATCAGGAAACGTCACCAGGTTCCCGCCCTGCAGGATGCAAAAGATAAAAATGTGAAGGTAGGCGAAAAATGGAGCGGTCTGAAAACAGTATCATTCGATATGATGGGAACCAACACCTATGAAAAAATATATACACTCCAGCAAATCGACATGAAAAACGGTCAGGAAATCGCAGTCGTCGATATAAATTCGATGCCAAGCATAAAGGGCGAACAGGCTGGGCCGGACCTGTCGAAGATATTCGATAAAAGAAGTGTTTTTTCGGGTTTGCTACAGCTTAACCTGAGCACTGGTCACATCGAGCAGTATATCGAGAAACTGCAGGCTGAATGGGTGATCGCAGACCCGACTGCCGTTCAGAAACCAGAAGAGGAACCCTCGTCTTTAAAAATGGGAACGATGGAACTTTTCAAGCTTGAAAGAATTAATTAAAAATAGAAAGCAGGGAAACCATCATCATTTTGGAAAGGAAATCAAAGTGAAAACTTTAAAAATGATAATTGTTGCGGTTTGGATTCTCGGCCTTGTTATAGCTCAGGGCTGCGGCGGACCAAAGACTGCAAAAAAACCGGCCGCTGCCGGAGGTAAAGTGCTTTTCACTGTGGATTTCGAAGAGGGCAAAACACTTCGATACAAATTCCTAACCAGCAGGACGACAGAGATTCTGCTTGCAGGGCCAGCCGATGAGCAGAAAAACAAAACCAATAAATATACAGAGTCTATGGAAATGGTGATGGCCTATAATCCTGTCAAAGTTGACCCATACGGCTTGACAACTATCGAGGCCAAATGCGAGTCGGTAAAAGTCACAAAAAATCTGCCGACAGGTTCCCGGAAAGAAGCTGCTGAAAACTTCGCAGGCAAAACATTCACTTTTACGGTCGGACCATCCGGAAAAATAGCTGAATACAGCAGTATGGAAGCATTGATTAACGAGACCGCGGAAAAGGCTTTCAGGGAAAGCAGCAATCAGGGACGAATTAAAGAGCCTGATATGGTCAATGACTTTCTGGCAACACAATGGTTTTTGTGGGATTCCGTTTCGAGCATCCCGCAGCCTGCCAAGGGTGTTGCACCAGGGCAAAGCTGGAAATCACAGATGTCTTTACCTGTTTCCCTGATAATGCACCAGGCAAGAGAAGTGGAGTATAAACTTCAGGAAATTCAGGACACCCCCAATGGAAAGATTGCAGTAATAGACAGCAACTATTCTCTGGCAAAATCACCACCGCAGGGCTGGCGCATTCCATACAGGGGCTCTTTTATGATGAGCGGACCTTTCGGATTTTACATTAACTGCAGGGCAAGCGATTTACAAGGCAGCGGCAAAGAACACTTTAACATAGATACAGGAAAAAGCATTGATTATGAGCAAAGCTATAAAATGAACGTTACTGCGGCGCTGATGATTCCTCTGGGCGGAGTAAATCCGAAAATAACAGTTGAGCAAAAGCTTTCGATGCAGCTTTTAAATGATACTGTAAATACAGCTTCTGGTGCAGGTGGAGGTAAATAAGAATTGGACAGGAAAAATCTGTGGGCGCCGTGGAGAATCGGATATATCCAGGGGCTCGACAAACCGAACGAGTGTTTCATCTGCCACAACCTCAAAGACAGAAAAAATGATAAAAAGAATTTCGTGCTGTGGCGCACCGAAAATTCCATTGTTATGCTCAACCGCTATCCATACAACAATGGACATCTTCTTATCGCCCCCAACAGGCACATTGCTGGTTTCGACAAGGCAGATGAAGAAGAACTGCTCGAACTGGTAAAGCTTATCAGGGAAAGACAAAAAGCCCTGACCCTTGCGATAAAACCGCAGGGTTTCAATATCGGGCTGAATTTCGGCCGCTGTGCAGGCGCAGGACTCCCTGGCCATATGCATATTCACGTTGTGCCGCGATGGGAAGGAGATACCAGTTTCATAAGCTCCTGTTCTGATACCAAAATAATAAGCCAAAGCTTGAAAGAACTGCTGGAACAATTACAGCAGACAAGCAAAAAAAATAAATTACCAAATCTTTAAGACTTCTTTCGTTTTCAGGTTAACCTATGACCGAAGGACCGGCTCATTATGCAGTGACAGAAGCCAACAGCAGGGGCAGAAAGTTTCCGGAAAAACCGCACCCCTACCGTTCGAGCTTCGAGCGCGACAGAGACAGAATCATACATTCCGAAGCCTTCCGGAGGCTTGAGGGAAAAACCCAGGTCTTTACCCCGATGTACGATGATAATTACCGCAACAGGCTCACCCACAGCATCGAGGTGGCACAGATTGGCAGGACAATCGCAAGGTCACTTGCCCTGAACGAATCATTAACAGAGGCAATTTGTCTGGCACACGATTTGGGCCACAGCCCCTTCGGCCATACAGGAGAAAGTGTTCTCAACAACCTGATGAGTAACTTCGGCGGATTCGAACATAACAGGCAGGCACTGCGAATCGTCGATTTGCTCGAACATCCGTATCCTGATTTTGCAGGCCTCAACCTGATGTATGAAACACGACTTGGTTTGGCAAAACATAAAAGCACTCACGACAAGCCTTCGATACAAGACTTCGAGGAATTGAACTGCTCCCTCGAAGGCCAGGCAGGCTGTTTAGCAGACAGAATTGCTTATGACTGTCATGACCTCGAAGACGGAATGCGATCTTCTGTTTTGACACCGAACCAGCTAAAAAACATCGAATTATTCAGCGAAGCGCAGAAATTAATTAATGCTCCCGCGATTAAAGATGCAGGGACCGTCAGGATACGAACCGCAAAAACAATTATCGACATACTCGTAAGCGACTGCATAGAGACAAGCAGAAAAAATCTGGTTGAAAGAAATATCAAAACGATTGACGATGTTTACTCGAAAAGCGGCGACCTGATAATTATCTCGCAACAAAACGAATCGAAACTGAATGAGCTTGAGGAATTTTTATTACAAAAATTTTATAAACACCCGACAGTTATTGAAAAATCCGAAGAGATTCGATGTTTTATCGAGCGGCTCTTCAAAAAATATTGTGAAAAGCCGGCCCTGATGCCGCCCTACTATCAGCAGCTGATTAAAGAGGAGGGGCTGCAGCGCATCGTCTGCGATTACATTGCAGGAATGACCGACAGGTTCTGTTTTAGGATGCTCGATAAGGGCGCTTAAATTATAAATTTTGGTTGAAGCCAAGAATAATCTTCGGTAAAACATAAAAAGCAAGTGTAAAAAACAATATACAATACTTCGATGAGTTTTTTTGGTAAATGAAAAAACTGCTTGTTACGATTTTCGGTTTAGGATACCTCCCCTTTGCACCGGGAACCTGGGGGTCGCTGCCTCCTGCATTTTTTTTCGCTGTTATTATTTATGGCGGTGCGCCGCCGGGGCTTACCTCTGCTTTTATGGCAGTCCTTGCAGTAATCGGCTCAGTTATCTGTTTGAAATTGTCGCCATATATTATTTTGGCGGCAGGAAAAACTGACCCGAAGGAAATGGTAGCAGATGAATTTGCAGGCCAGGCCCTGACATTTTTTGCAATGTGCCTTATAAATCCTCATTTAACTGCGAAGGGACCGCCGTGGGCTATTGCCGCAATGGGCCTGATTTTGTTTCGTCTTTTCGATGTCCTGAAGCCCTGGCCGATTAAAAAGTTCGAGAAACTGCCAGCCGGCTGGGGAATCCTCACCGATGATTTGGCTGCGGCAATTTTCGCGGGCATTTTGTTCTTTTTTATTAACCTTGCGGGCAGCCGAATTGCACAATATTCGGGTTCAGCAGATTTGTCGCTTAATTTAGTTGAAGCTGCACTGCTCGGTCTTGTGCAGGGACTGACTGAATTTCTCCCCGTATCATCATCAGGACATCTTGTGCTTTTTGAAAATCTTTTCGGATTGAAGGCGGAAAGCACCGAGATGCTTATATTTGACCTCACTGTTCATCTCGGAACTGTTATCGCAATTTTCATAGTCTTTCGCAAAACAATAGTAAAATTCCTGCAAAATCTTTCAGGGCTTGGAAAGTTTGTTCATAACCCGCTTATAGTATATCAAAAGGATGCAATATTCCATATTTTGATACTGGCCCTCGCTGCAACGGCAATGACCGGACCGATTGGAATTATTTTTAAAAAATTCTTCACATCTGCAAGAGGTTCTCTCGGGCTTGTTGCCGTGATGTGGCTTATTACAGGAGTATTGCTGCTGGCAGCAGATATGCGAAAGAAGGCAAAAATTGGATTAAGGCAATTCGGGCTGGTTATGGCTTTGATAATAGGCCTCGCACAGGCCGTGGCAATCCTGCCCGGAATTTCAAGAAGCGGAGCAACAATATGCACCGCCATCCTTTTAGGCCTTCGCCGCAGATGGGCCGTGGAATTCAGCTTCCTTTTGGCCGTATTCGCCATACTCGGCGCAAATGCTGTCGAACTTGCAGGTGAACTTGGGAATATCGACTTTGCTGCCGTTCCGATTGCCTCGATTATCACGGGCTTGTTGGCTGCTGTTATATCGGGGGCTGCTGCGATTAAAATATTGACCATAATCGCCCGCAGGGGCAAGCTGCGGATTTTCGCATTTTACTGTTTTCTTTTGGGCCTTTTTGTTTTAATTTATTGCTTGAAGTAAGACGAACATGATGAGAAAATAACGCGTATATCGGTTGATTGCTGAACTTCTTGTTTATATTTTTGGCATGAAGGAGAGTCAAAATGAAAACAGAAGTAATTTCACCGACACTCGTCAAAATGATAAACCAAAAGCACCTTCGCAAAATACTCTATAAAAAACTCGATGAATATCTTTACCAAAAACTCGTTGAAGAAAACAGTGATGACCTCCGCAAAGTAGGACTGCGAAGATACCAGTTTCTGTCGGCAATGCTTTTACGCGTGCTTATC
>JBFZBH010000050.1:0-7219 GCA_041308525.1 Phycisphaerae bacterium
TATATTCGCATCGGCCAGAAGCTTAAGATTGTTTAAGATATTTGCTGCTGCACTGCTCAGCCGGATTTTGTCGGTGAAATTTGCCTCGCAGTCTTTACATATAATACCGTTGGCAGAGCTGCTGAAATATAGTTCGTACTGCGTCCTGCGTAATGCGTAACGAGTTTTGCAGTTGATGCAGCGGTCGAGGACCGGCTGGAGGCCGATTTCCTTAAGCAGCGACAACTGAAAAAGTATTAAAAGGGACATTGTTGTTGTCTGCTGGCTTTTCGCACGCACTTGACTGATGTTTTGAAGGAACTGATAGAAGCTTTCGAAAAGCTGCGCGTGAGGGTCGTGATCTTTAGTCAATTTCCCCAAAAGTTCTGTTGCAAGCATGGCACAATTTAATGCAAAGGGGTTGGCAAGCAATCCCCGCAGGGGAGGCTGCTGCTGGAATTCGGTGAGGGTCAACAATTTTTTTTCTGCTGAATCGGAAAAGACAATTTTGCCATAGGAAAAAATCTCTATTGGTCCGTCGAATGAGGATTTGGGACGCTTCGAGCCTTTTGCGATGGTGCTAATTTTGCCGTTTTCTTTCGTAAAGAAAGTGACTATCTGACTTGTTTCCGAGTAATCGAGCGTGTGTATGCAGATTCCAATATCTTTGCTTAGCATTTTCTTAAGAATGAGCCTTCTTATCGAATACCCTTCCGTAGCCGTTTTCAGAAAGGAACTGGTCTTCTAAACGATGCATTTTATCAGAAAGCTTTTTGCTGCTGTCATCGAAACCGAGGTGATGCAGCAGTCCGTGAACAATATAAAGTGCCAGTTCAGCGTCTTGAGAATGATTCAGCCGTTTCGCCTGCCCGGCTGCAAGCTGGCCGTTTACTACAATCTCAAGATGCAGGGGGGCTTTTCGTGTTTCATTCGTAAGATTGAAACTGATGCAGTCGGTTATGTGAGAGCGTCCGAGAAACCGGCGGCTTAGTTTTCGGATTTCGGCGTTATCGACTATCTCGATTTCGATAACGGCTTTTGAGACTTTGAACTTCCGCAGGACATTCTTAACGAGCCTTTTGAGAGGTGCTGTTTGAAAAGATATCTGGCCGAAGGTGTCTGTGATTTGAATGAATAAAGCCATTTTTCAAGCCTCCGTAACCGGAGTTTCCTGCTGGACATCGGGCTGATTGGGATACGGAATCCTGCCGTGATAGTGCGCTGCAAGAGTTTTAGACATACTTTCTTCAATCAGGTGCAGCTCGCGCAAGGTGAGGTCGCATTCATCGAACTGGCCGTCCTGGAGCCTTCGCATAGCCATAGTATGAACCACACCTTCAATTTGTCCTGCTGTAGGCTCGTTCAGAGAGCGGACTGTTGCCTCAATTGTGTCTGCGAGCATCACGATAGCTGCTTCTTTTGTTTGCGGCTTGGGCCCGGGGTATCTGAATTCGCTGTCGGATGGCGCAGCTTGTTTATCAGCCCTTTTCCTTTTTGCCTCGTGATAAAAATATTCCACAAGAGTAGTGCCGTGGTGAGTTTCGACAAATTGCCGCAAAATTTTGGGCAGGCCGTATTCTTCTGCCAGCTCCAGGCCATCTTTAACATGCCCGATGATAATAAGCTGGCTCATCGTAGGCGAAAGCTCTTTGTGTTTGCTTTGCAGCCCCATCTCGTTTTCAATAAAATAAGATGACTTGGTGATTTTGCCAATGTCATGATAGTATGCTCCGACCCTGCATAACAGGCCGTTTCGCCCGATGCTTTCAGCAGCAGCCTCTGCGATTGAGCCGACAAGCAGACAATGGCTGTATGTGCCGGGGGCTTCTATTGCCAGTTTTTTCAGCAGCGGCTGGTCGGCATAACTATAGTCGAGCAGAGTCATACCTGTCACGATGCCGAAGTATTTTTCGATGAACGGGAGCATTCCGTTAATTACTATACCCACTCCGAAAGTCACCAGCGCGTTAATAAGCCAGGTAAAGAAGGAAGCAAATCCCTTTGTTTGCGGTTCAAGATATGAAAGGGCAGCCGACATTATGAATACTATAAATGCAGCAAGTGCGCTTACCTCCGGCAATTTGAGTCTTGTTCGTATTTCCTTGAGAGAAAAGCAGCAGGTCATTGCACCGGCAGCCATTATTAAAAAGACCTTAAAGTCGGGTTGAAGCGAATTCAGAAAGGCTGCGAGAAGACAGTAAAATACGGATATTCCGACCGCGAACCGCTGGTTGAAGGAAATGCATAGTATGATGGACAGGCAGACAGCTGTTCCGATTGCCCAGTAATCCTGATTTGATAATAACAGGCCTGTTTTAGATATAAATAAAAGCAGGATAAGAATAACGGCCAGTGCAAGTGTCCTCGCCGGGCTTTTAATCAGTCGGTTTTGAAAAAGATAGATGTAAACCGCGCATGCAATGCAAATCAGGGCATCCGTGACCGCAATTGCAGGAAGGTTCGGATAATTTTTTAATCTAAAAATTGCGGAAAGGCCTGATGAGAGTTCATCGGGTTTGTAGGAAAGGACAAGTATGCTCAGAAGGACAAAAACAGCCCATATTAAGGAGGCAATGAAAATATTCAGGTCGCTGAAGAGTTTGTCCTGAGAATATTTCTCATCAGGCAAACCCTGCCGTTCCTTGCCGAACAACGAATTATTTTGCTGAAATAGAGCCATTTTTTTCCGGGCCGCTGTGAATTTAATTTATACTTATGTATAAGCAGCCGGTTTTTGTTTACGGACTTTATATTTCATTCGACCTTTCCTTCGAACTGTCTTTTTTATAGGCCTGCACGATATTCTGGACGAGCTTGTGCCTGACAATATCGCGTCTTAATAATTCGACGTAGCCAATTCCCTTTATTCGCTTCAGTCTCGTAATTGCATCAATCATACCGCTTTTCTGTCCGGCTGCCAGGTCAATCTGGGTTATGTCGCCTGTGATTATCATTTTCGAGCCGCGTCCAAGCCTTGTGAGGACCATAAGCATCTGCAAAGGCGAGGTGTTTTGGGCCTCGTCGCAGATAATAACCGCCTCGTTGAGAGTTCGTCCCCTCATAAACGCAAGCGGAATTATCTCGATCATATCCATATCCATAAATTTTTTCATTTGAGAGAAATCCATCATATCTGAAAGCGAATCGAAAAGAGGGCGCAGATACGGATTGACTTTTGCCTGAATGTCGCCGGGAAGGAAGCCGAGCTTTTCACCTGCCTCGACAGCAGGGCGGGCGAGTATGATTTTTCTGATTTGTTTTTTCTTGAGCATCGAGACAGCCACCGCTACAGCCAAATATGTTTTGCCGGTGCCTGCAGGCCCGATGCAGAATGTAATATCGTTTTCAAGCATTGCCTCGATGTATTGGAGCTGGCCTTTTGTAAAAGGCTCAATAAGTCTTTTGTGAGAGTAAACAGCGATAACCTCGCTTGGCTGGCCGCTGAATTGGGCCCCTGTCTCGTATTCGGCAAGCAGATTGTGCACATCCTCCTCAGAGAGTGTGCTGTGTTTAAGTATGTGCTTTTCCATTTTATCGAATATCTCTGCGGCTGTGTTTACATCTTTTTCCTTGCCGCTGATTATAAGGTTCGGATGCCTTGCGGTAATCTGAACGCCGAGGGCCTTGCGTAAAAGGCGAAGGTGGCTGTCGGCCTGGCCGAAAAGTTCAAGCCGGTTGGGAATCGTATCTATCTGTATCGTTACTTCCAATTATTTCTCACTTCATTTTTTAAATTTTAGAATTATGATGCAGTTATACTGCTCTTTCTCTGTTCTATTGCAAAAAGTAAAAAAACAAATACGCAAAAACTGCACTGGCCAGCGTTGAGTCGAGCACGTCCAGAAGACCGCCGAATCCGGGGACCTTTGAGCCTGAATCTTTAAGCCGCGCATCCCGCTTTATCAGAGACTCAGCAAGGTCTCCGAGCTGACCTAAAAAGGCGAAGGCGACGCCGAAAACAATCGCCCAAAGCCAGTTCATTATACTAAAAATGCAGGAAAAAAACAGTGAAACTGCTGATGCAAAAAAGACAGCGCCGAACATACCTTCCCATGTTTTTTTAGGGCTTATAACGGGGGAAAAAAGATGTTTGCCGAAAAGCCTGCCAAAAGTGTAAGCGCCTATGTCGGCGGTCTTTACGACGAAAACGAACATCAACATCGGCCAGAGCCCGAAGTCGATCCGTATGCCCATCACAAAAGAAGCCAAAGCTCCCAGGTAAATGATGGAAAAACAGCTTGCCCCGCAATTTGCAATCAGTGAGGGAATGCCGAATCGAAAGTATTGATATAACAGAAGGGCGAATAAGCTAAAAGCTAAAACAACCAAAATGAAGACCGACGGGGACATTTGGAAAAGCTGAGGCCAGTACCAGACCGACGCCAGAAGGAACGCTGCTGGTATTGTTACGGGCGTGAGAATCTTAAGGTTATTTGCTGCGGCTAATTTTGCCAGCTCAATTTGAGCAAGAAATATTAACAGTGCCAGCAGGGCGCATAATATTGTTCCCTGCACCGCCTTATCCGGAATCGAGTTTGAAATGGAGCCGTCGAGCCAGCCGTCGAGAAGCATAAGGGCGGTAAACACGATTGTCATTAACGTTCCGAAAATCAGTCTGTACTTGAGCATTTTCCTCTAACCGCTTTAAATTTTACTTGAAAATGTGCCCGCCGCATTAATATTCCCGAAACGGCGTTCTCTTTGTGCAAAATCAATAATTGCTTTATCGAGGTCTTTTTCCGTAAAGTCCGGCCAGAATTTTTTGCAGACATAGAATTCAGTATATGAGATCTGCCAGAGCAGAAAGTTACTAACCCTTCTTTCGTTTGCGGTCCGGATTAAAAGGTCCGGCTCAGGCAGCTGTGGCTGATAGAGGTTTTGATTTACACAGTTCTCGTTGATATCATCGATGTTCAATTTTCCATTTTTACACTGCTGGGCGAGCTTTTTGACGGCGTCTATAATTTCATCTCTTCCGCTGTAGTTTAAGGCAATGGAAAAAGTCATTCCGTTGTTGCCGGAAGTTTCCTGGATTGTCCGTGTCAGCTCCTTTTGAAGCTCGGCGGGCAGATTGTCGAGTTTGCCGAGGTGAAGAAGCTTTACGTTATTTTTCATCAGGTTCGGTCTGAAGTCTGCAAGATAGCGGGTATATAGTGACATCAGGAAATCTACTTCTTGTTTCGGTCGTTTCCAGTTCTCCGCGCTGAAGGAATATAAAGTCAGGTGTTCGATTCCGATATTGACGCAATACTGAGAAATTCTTTCGACAGTTTTTCCTCCCTGCTGATGTCCTGCGACGCGCGGCAATCCTTTTTTAACAGCCCATCTGCCGTTTCCATCCATAATTATTGCGATATGATGGGGAAGCCTCTCGACAGGGATAGCGAGGCGTTCGGCTGTTTCTTTTCTTTTTTCTTCGAAACTTTTCATTTATCTGAATATTGTCTGGCTGCGTTTCGGCCCGACGCCGATTATCGTAATCGGTTTCGATATAGTTTTTTCAATAAGGTCGATGTATTTTTTGGCGTTTTCGGGCAAATCGTCGAATTTTTTTGCCTGGCCTATTTCTTCCTGCCAGCCCTCAACTGTTTGATATATGCATTTAGCCTTCGATAGCTTGTCTGCATCGGATGGAAAGAAGGATGTCTCTTTGCCATCAATCGCATAGGCAGTGCACACTTTTATTTCCTTTAAACCGCTAAGCGTATCGAGATGCAGCAGGACGACCTCATCAATTGAGCCAATCCTTATCGAATACGATACAGCGACGGCATCGAACCATCCGCATCGCCGCGGTCTGCCTGTAGTTGTCCCATATTCGTTTCCTCTCTGCCTGATGTATTGACCGATGTCGTTGTCCTGTTCGGTGGGAAATGGTCCTGCACCGACTCGAGTTGCATATGCCTTGGCAACACCGATAAATTTATCAACTAACCGCGCCGGAACTCCGCAGCCTGCCGACATTCCCAGTGAGCTTGCATTGGAGCTGGTTACAAAGGGGAATGTTCCATGGTCGAGGTCGAGAAGCGAACCCTGTGCGCCTTCGAAGAGAAGTGATTTGCCCTCGGAAATATATTTGTGCAGCAGGGCGGTGGTATCGACGGTAAAGGGGAGCAGCCTCTCGGCATATAGAACGCATTTTTCATAAATTTGTTTTGCATTTATCGGTTCTGCGTTATAGAGAGCAGCAAAGAGTTTGTTTTTATATGCAACTATCGTTTGCAATTTATCTTTTAATTTTTCGAGCGCTCTTAAGTCGGCCATTCGAACAGCGTAGCTTCTGCCTATCTTATCTGCGTAACAGGGGCCTATGCCGCGGATTGTTGTTCCAATCTTGTTGCTGCCGAGCGACTGTTCTCTTAGCTGGTCTTCAATCTTGTGATAATCGAGAACGACGTGGGCATTTTCACTGATGAAAAGACGATTGTCCATACTGATATTTTTTTGGGCCAGGCCGTCGATTTCCTGTATCAAAACCTCAGGGTCAACGACAACACCGTTTGCAATGACACATTTAACAAGCGGCCTTATAGAGCCGCTCGGCATAAGGTGCAGGGCGAATTTTGCATCATCTATCACAACGGTATGTCCGGCATTGGCGCCGCCGCTGTATCGGACAACAACATCGCTTTTTTCGGCAAGGATATCTACGACTTTTCCTTTGCCTTCATCTCCCCATTGCAAACCTGTTATGCAGCAGTTCATCGTTTCCTTCTTAAAGAATCCTGACAAAATTAAACCGCAACACCTCCTGAAAACGAAATGCTGCGGTATATTTGCAGATTTTAAGGCATTTGTTTTTTTATTTCAACTAATTTTTTCGACCAGTACCTGGAGAATATCTGAGAGCTTATCATATTTTTTATTGCTAAGTTCCAGTTCCTGAGTATTGTTGGAGCCGTCCTTGTAAGTCAGGACGAAAGAGCCTTTGGAAGAGAAATGTGTTTTGTCTATTTTTTCGATGCTGCTGTAGGGTATATTAAGCGTGTTGTCTATAACCAGTTTTTCATCATCAGCAGTTACCTTTTGACCTGAGACCTTCATAAGCCGCCATCCTAAAAATGCAGCGAGGCCGAGGATGAATACAGGAGAAATCCTGTTAAATACCATAGTGCTGTCTGGTTTGCCGTCCTTGACATGTTTTTCATAGAATTTCTGCCTGTGTGCCCAGGGATACTGGCTCAGATAGCCGTCGTAAGCGAAAATTGCAGCGAATACTATGCAGGCGGCGATGTAAAGT
>JBFZBH010000051.1:0-7122 GCA_041308525.1 Phycisphaerae bacterium
AAGAAAAAATACCTTCTTTTTTATTTCACCCATCAAAAATGGCCTTCAAAAATACTTGTTTTTCCAAATCATAACGGGTAAAACCTTTTATGGCAAGTTTGAAACTTTTGCTCTTTTATATATGAGTTTTTTTGTCATTCTGAGCGCAGCGAAGAATCTCCCTTTTGGGAAGCTCAAATGTTATCTCAATTGAGCAGTTCACCTGCGGCCATATAAAAAACTCATTTAAAAGAGAATTATGATGGAGAAAATATCTATGCCTAAAATAAAATCTATTGAAGAAACAAAAAAATTCGCCCCGAAATTTGATAAAAACGGCCTAATACCGGTAATCGCCCAGGATTCAAGAACCGGCCAGATCCTGATGTCCGCATATATGAATAAAAAAGCCCTTAGTGAGACCATTAAAACCGGCTTTGCTGTATATTACAGCCGCTCCCGCAAAAAGCTCTGGAAGAAAGGCGAAAAAAGCGGCCATTTCCAGAAAGTAAGACAAATCCTCGTCGATTGCGACCAGGATTGCCTAATCCTTAAAGTTTCCGTCAAATCCGGCCAGTGCCACGCAGGCTATCAATCCTGTTTCTACCGCTCTATCGATAAATCTGAACCAAAAAAACTCAAATTCCTCGCTAAAAAAGTCTTCAACCCTGCCGATATTTATTGAAAAAAACTTTTTTTCCCCGCTTGTGATGTCTTCTAATCTCAGCGCATTGTTATTCGCATTACGATTTACGCAATACGAATAACGTTTCTCGCTCAACCCATTTCCCCATGCTCTCCGGGTTTGACAGCCACTTCTATCTTCAATCTTTGAGGCTGAACTTCTGGAATACGGATACTGAATCTTTCCCAGCTTACGCCTTTTCCTATTTTATGCCCGGGCACATATATGACCTCTGTGCTGCCTTCACGCAATTTAATTTCATCAGCCGAGAATATTGTCGCATCGATATGCACTTTTAACGGACCTGTCGAAAACAAAGGCCGCTCAATAACACCTTCGATAAGCAGGTCATTTCCATCCTGATAAGCATCAGCCCAGCGAATTATAACATTTTCCGAAGAGCTGCGGTTTATGGTTGCCATCCCGTTTTCCGTCAGGTTCACACGTTTCGCTGCGCAGCCGCAGAAAAAAAACATTGCGGCAATTATACACACTAACAAAAATGTTTTGTTCACTTTTTTATCCTTAAAAAATAAATCCTTAAATTTCCTGTTCGGCTTCCCTGTGCTCGAACCATCCGTAAATCGCAGGCAATACAAGCAGGGTCAGGCACCACGACGAAATGAGCCCTCCCAGCACCACGACGGCCAGCGGCTTTTGTATTTCGCTGCCCGAACCGCTCGCCCATAAAAATGGGACAAGACCGAACATTGTTGTCAGCGTCGTCAAAAGAAGCGGTCTTAGCCGAAGCTGGCACCCTTTTCTTATTGCCTCATCGAGACTCAATCCTTCCTTACGCTCCTGCGTAAAGAATGAGACCAGCACCACTCCGTTTTCAACTGCCGTCCCGAAAAGAACAATAAAGCCGACTATCGCAGGAACGCTCAGAGTTATCTTAAAAAGCAAAACGAATAAAATGCCGCCTACAATCGCAAACGGCAGATTCAGCATCACCAGTATCGAAGAGCGAAGCGAGTTGAAAACAAAAAAGAGCATGATAAAAATCAGAAGCACAACGGCAGGCACGGCTATTGCCAGAGTTTTGGCTGCCCGCTGCTGGTTCTCGAACTGCCCGCCCCAGGCCAGAAAATAATTGCCTGGCAGTTCCTTTTCAATTTGTGCAAGCTTGCTTTTCGCCTCTTTTACGAAACTGCCTATATCACGCCCGCGAACATTGCATTCTACGACAATCCTTCGCATGCCCCATTCGCGGCTTATCTGTGCAGGCACTTCCATAATGGAAAGTTTCGCAAGCTGGGCCAATGGAATTCTCTGTCCGGATGGCGCCGCAATCAGAATATTGCCTATTGCCTTTTCGTCATTTCGCTTGTCCGCGGGAAAACGCACCGATACATCGAAACGCTTGTCTTTTTCGTAAACAGTTGTTGCTGTTTTCCCTCCCACGGCAGCCTCCACAATTTCATTGATGGTGCTTACATTGATGCCGTACCGTGCAATTGCCTGTCTATCTATATCGATATCCAGCTGTAAAAATCCGGATATCTGCTCTACCTTTACGTCAGTCGCCCCTCTGATTCCAGATATAATATGCTCTATCTGCTCGCCTGTTTCACCGAGAGTAACAAGGTCATAACCGAAAATTTTTATTGCAACATCCGATTTAACTCCTGAAATCAGCTCGTTAACCCGCAGCGCAATAGGTTGAGAAAAATTCAACTTCAAGCCCGGAATCCTACTCAGCTCCTTTTCCATCTTTGCAATAAGCTCCTCTTTGGTCTTTACCTGCCAGTATTTTCGCGGTTTGAGCATAATCAATAAATCATTCTGTTCAGGACCCATCGGGTCTTCGGCAATCTCTGCCCGGCCGGTTTTCGTAACAACAGTCTCTACCTCCGGAAAATTGAGCAGTATTTTCTCTGCCGTCTCACCGACCATTATCGATTCTTCCAGCGAAGATGTGGGAAATTTTACGACGTTTATTGCAATCGAGCCTTCGTCAAGATAAGGCATAAATTCCGTTCCGACATACTTGAATCCGAAAAGTGAGCCAAAGAAAACTATCGCTGCAATTGCAACCGTCGTCTTCTTGTATTTTAATACCGTATTCAGCAGCGGCACATAAAGTTTCTTGACTAAACGAATCCCGATATTGTCCTGCTCTATCGCAGCCGCCTTCAAAAAATATGAGCAAAGAACCGGCGTTAGCGTAAGCGACACCAAAAGAGAGCCGAGCATTGCAAACATAATTGTCAGCGCCAGCGGTTTGAACATCTTGCCTTCCTGCGCCTCAAGACTGAAAAGCGGGACAAACACCGCAACAATTATCAGTATCGCAAACAACACGGGGACAGCAACCTCACGAACCGCATCCAGGCAGATTCTTAGTTTATCTTTCTTTAAATTACGTTCGGAAAGGTGCCTGAATATGTTTTCACCAACAACTATATTAGCGTCCACAATCATACCCAGCGCAATTGCCAGACCGCCCAGAGACATCAGGTTCGCAGATAAACCCGTCATCTTCATCAGGATAAAGCATATCAGCGCAGATATCGGAAGCGACAGACAAACAATAGCGCTTAAACGAAAGCTGCCCAAAAATAAAAACAGCACGAAAATCACAAGCAATCCTCCCTGCATCAATGCATCTGAAACGGTGCGGACGCACGCCTCGATTAATTCCGTCCGGTCATAGAAGGTATTTATCTTTACTCCTTCCGGAAGCCGCTGCTGTATTTGGGCTATCCTTTCCCTGACTTTCGTCACAACCTCCTTTGAGTTGGAATCCTTAAGCATTATAACCATCCCGCAGACTGTCTCTCCCTTTCCATCCCGCGTAACTGCACCCTGGCGGATTTGATGGCCTATTTCTACCGCTGCTACGTCTCTCAGATATACAGGCACATTCTCATATTCACGGACTACGATATTCTCGATATCTTCCGGCGATTTTATAAAGCCTGCACTCCTCGCGATAATCTGCTCGCGGCCTTTAACAATAAAATTTGCCGGCGCTGCTGAATTATTATTGGCAATCGCTTCAATCACCTCATTTATTGATACTTTATACTTTAACAGTTTATCCGGCTCGACAATTACATGGTATTGCTTGACAAAACCTCCGAATGAATTTATCTCTGTCACCCCCTGAATTGTGCTCAACTGCGGCTTGATGACCCAGTCCTGCAATGTGCGCAGTTCCGTCGGGTCTGCAATTGAATTGTCGGATTCGAGAGTGTATTGATAAATCTCACCGAGGCCTGTGCTTATGGGCCCCATTTCCGGCTCGAAACCAGCGGGAAGATTTTCCCTGGCGATAGCAAGCCTTTCAAAAACAAGCTGCCGCGCAAAATAAATATCCACTCCGTCTTCGAATATCACTACTACCTGCGAGAGGCCTGCTTTGGAAAGAGAGCGGATAAGCTGTATCCTCGGAAGGCCGTTCATTTGTATTTCAATCGGATTCGTTATCAGTCGCTCTACTTCGGCAGGTGCTAATCCTGACGCCTCGGTCAAAACCATTACCTGAACGTTCGTTACGTCGGGAAAAGCGTCTATCGCAAGCTTCGTCCAGCAAAATACTCCCCCTGCGGCAACTGCAATGGCTGCAATGACGATTAAAAGACGGTGCCTGAAAACTGCTGAAATGAATCTGTCCATTATGTATCTCCTTGTCATTCAGCGCAGCCTGCGCCCATTTTGGATTTCAACAGTTCCGATTTCAGCAGGAAAACATCCTCTACTACCACCTCATCACCCTCTCTGATGCCTTCCGATACAGCAGCTTCATCCCTGGTTTCATCTTTTATCTTTATTTCTCGCGGCTCGAATTCTTCATCCGCTGTTCTTATAAAAACTCCCTTTTGACCGTTTATAATTTGAACCGCCTGCTGCGGAACAATGATGTTTTCATCCTCAGAAACCACAATTAATTCTGCGACGACAAACATTCCAAGTTTCAGAAGGTTTTGCGGATTTTCAATAATGCCGCGTATTTTAACTGTATGAGAATCCTTGTCCACGCGGGGTGAGATAAAAACTATTTCTCCTTCGAACACCTTCTCGGGATAAGCTGTTGACTTCACGAGGATTTTCTGGCCCGTCTTCACAGCCGCCACGTCCTTTTCATACACGTCAAACGTCCCGTGAAGTTTCGAATGGTCGGCTATTGTGCAGATAGATGAAATCGAATCAACCCTCTCGCCTTCTTTAACAAAGCTGCCGATAATTGTGCCCGAAAGAGGGGATTTAATTTCCCGCGATGTACCGTTTGGGCCGTTTATTGTGCATATAACATCGCCTTCTTCGACAATCGACCCTACTTTTGCCTTAAGGCCCGAAATATCGCCAGCATCTGGTGAAGTGATGTGTTTGACCGTTTCACTCTCCTGCGCTATCTGGCCGGACACAGGAATCTTTTTGATAAGCTTGCCTCGTGCGGCTTTGATTGTTTTTATGCCTATCAGTTCCTGAGATTGTATGCTGATGTCAACGCAGTTTGTTTCCTGGATATGCTCATCGTGTCCGGATGCTTCCTGATCCAGTTGCAGATAATTCGGCCCGATGCGTGAAATCGCAAAGCCCGCGCCTGCAGACAATCCTATTATTAATAACCATTTTATAAGTTTCATTGGAGATATGCCTCCTTTCTCATTGACATATAAACTGCCTTTTCAAGTTCTGTCACTGCACTGTTAAGATTGTAAAGTCCTTCGTAATACCTGACTCTTGTCTCTGCCGCCGTCCTCACCCGGTCAAGATAGCTTAAAAAATCTATTTCACCCTCGCTGTATCCGAGGTCTGCTAAATGTAAAAGCTCATTGGCTTCCTCAAGTGACTTTTTCAGCGACTCGAGCTGTTTTTGCGCAAGCTCTGCCTCTAAATATGACTCATACACTTCGAATGCTGCTTCTCTTCTGGTCGCTTCGAGCCTCACCCACTGGGCTTCTTTTTCTGCCGCAGCTTTTTGAATCTGGCCGCGGTTGCCCCCCCACAATGGAAAGCTGAACCCGAAAATCACCCCGTAGTCGTTCTCATAATCTTCCCTTATTCTCTGAAATCCGATATAAGGTGCCGGCAGCCGTTTAAGCTCTTCTTTTTTCACGTTTTTCGTTTTTGAGTCAAGATTGAGCTGCTCTGCTTTGACATCAGGCCGGTTCACAAAGGCAATTTCCGTTAAATTCTGCAAACTCAATTCTAATCTATCTTCTTTTAGCTCATCCTCGGTATCGAATGGAATTTCCATATCTCTTCCCATAAGAAGATTAAGCTGCGCCTTATCGGTTTTCAGCTCTTTCTCAGAACCAAGATATTCGTTCTCCGCCCTAAGCAGCTCGATTCTTGCCCGCTGCAATTCATTCTTCAAGGCCTGGCCTGATTCGAGACGCTGCTGGATACGGCTGAAAAAATTTCTCAAAATCTCAAGATTGCCTTTGGCAAGCTCAATTTGTTTTTTATCGAGAGTTATTTTGTGAAACGTTTGCCTGACCTGTGAATAAACCTCCCCCCGCACCTGCCGTAAAGTTTCCTGCTGAGCTGACACCCCAATTCCGGCAATCTCCTTATTCAGCTTTCTTACTCCGAACGGCTCGAACTGCTGGCGAATCTCGAAGCTGTCAAGATTGGCTTTGCTGTCTTCGTCATCGCTGCTCTTGAAACCTCCGATTTCGAATTCCATTTCAGGGTCCGGAAAGCTTGCCGCTGTTATTAAATCTCCGCCCGCAGCCATTATCGCTTTGCGGGCCTCTTTAATACGGGGATTATTTTCAAAAGCTGTTGTGATCGCATCTTCGAGAGTAAGCACCTGTGAAGCACCGCTCTGTCCGCAAAAAGAAACCACAATTATAAAAGCATTGAGTATAAAAAATCTTTTTCGTCTCATGCTAAACACCTTCAACAATTTGAAACATTAAAAAATCGAGTGAACCGGCAGAATCACAGAGAATCCCGAAAACAGTATCTCTGCTGCCAATCTGCACCTTATGAGAATTTAGCAGTGAGTCGTCCTGGGCGGACGTTCGAGGCCTTTATTGAATGGGCTTTGCGTGAAAGAAATCTGCGAATAGATTATTGGTGATACAATAGTCGAATTGATAAGAACAGGGTTCGGCAGCGTCATTGCCTTGCAGCAAATACACAAACAATCTCCGATGCAATGCTCATCATCGCAATCACTGCCGTCTGTATTGCAAAAATAAAACTGCAGGAATAAAAAAGCTAAAATTGTCAGAACTATTATATTACCAGCTTTCATACATTGAATTTTACACCATTTTTCCCTTTTTTGCAACCCGGTTTTAGGTCTAAAATGACATTTTTGCCTCATCCGGTCGTTTTTTTTAACCCGGATGACTGTATTTTCTGTCTATCAATACGCCGTTTTTTTCACAATAGTTCGAATTAAAAAAAGCCCCGTCCTTATAACTCAGGACAGGGCTTTTTATATCAGATAACAGTTAAAGCCTGCAGCGAAAATGTCTGACCAAACCAGCCGACTG
>JBFZBH010000052.1:0-7121 GCA_041308525.1 Phycisphaerae bacterium
GAGCTTTCGGCAAAAGAACTTGTTCCGCTGGCAAAATCGTGGATATATCCTGCTGACTTGAAAAAAGAGGCAGGAGATTTTGTATATTCCGGGTTCGAATCGAAAGAGCGGGCTTATATATTGGATTGCACAAAGTCTAAGAAGCAGGATTTGAAGTTCACTCTTGCGGGTTCTGAAAATTCGCCGATTATTAATCCCGCATTTGTGATAAAGGGCTGGAACAGCCGGACGGCTAAGTTGAAAATCGACGGCAAAAATATCCAGAAAGGCAAAGATTTTCGTTACGGCCTGCGAAATACTCTCGAAGGCAGTGATCTTGTCATATGGCTTAAGCTGAATACTAAAAAGCCGGTTACGTTCCAGATTACAGAATAAAAATATCAGAGCGACAAAAAAATTAAAATTAATGATAAACGGATTGGATGGGTGAAGCCAAGATAGCTCATAATCTAACAATCACTAAAAAAGGAACAAGAGAATGAAACAAATTAAAAATTCAGCGATGTTAACATTATTAATTTCTGTCCTCGTGACATCATCTGCGATGGCAGCCACAGAATGGAACAGCTTAAAGGCGGGCAATCCTGTCCTGCCAGGATATTTCGCCGACCCGAGCTGCAGAAAATTCGGCGACACGTATTACATCTATGCAACACCAGATGGATGGGATGTCGGGAAAGGACCGTTTTGCATCTGGTCGTCGAAAGACTTCGTGAACTGGACCAGCCATAAGTCCGACTGGCCCAGCACTGATTTTAAGTGGGCACCATCGGTGGTACAAAAGGATGGTAAATATTATATGTATAACAGCGTTCCCTGCCAGATATGGGCGGCTGTTGCTGATACGCCTCTCGGCCCATGGAAAAACCTGATGGCGAACGGTAAGGAGATGGTCCCCGACCAGACGCCGAAAGGCAGCATCGTCCTTGATGGTGAATGTTTTATAGATACAGACGGCAAAATTTATTTGTGGTACAGCACCTGGTGGACTCCGACCCTGGCGAAACTAAATCCTGATATGAGCACATTCGACGGCACGCCGCGGCAGTACTTTAAAAGTGTAACAACTCCGAACCCGGAGCCTGGATATACGGTCCAAGGGTGCATGGAAGCGCCTTATATGTTCAAACGCAACGGCATTTACTACCTGATGTATTCAAATATGTACTGCCAGAACGAAACATACCGCGTCGAGTACAGCACAGCTCCCACACCTACCGGACCATTCACGTATGGAAAGAACAATCCGATTCTGGAAACAAACGAAGACGATACAGTTGATGGACCCGGCCATCATACGATTCTCGAAGACGGTGACAAAATTTACATAGTTTATCACAGGCATGATAATCCGCACGACCCCGATGGCGCGCACAGACAGGTCTGCATAGATGAATTGCATTTCGAGAAAGACGGTGTAATCGAGAAAGTCATTCCCAGTCACAGCGGTGTGGGGTATCTTGCACCATCTACTAAAAGAGACACGAACTTATCTTTGGGAAAACCTGCGACTGCATCTTCGTCAGCAGGTCCTGATTATAAGCCGGAATATGCAACAGATAGAAACAATGGGACGCTCTGGAAGGCCGACTCAGATACATTCCCGCAATGGCTGCAGGTTGACCTCGGTAAAAGTTATCAAGTTAAGCGAATCGAGACGGAATTTCAGTATGCCCAAGTCGTTTACAGCTATTTGATAGAATCTTCAGAGGATGGTAACAAATGGACAACTTTTGCTGACAGGCGCAACAATCAGGACTGGGGCCCGATGATAGATAAGGGCGACTTGAAAGCACGATATTTTAAGATAACAATTTTTGGAAAGAATACCGACAGGAAAGACCAGGTCGCAGCAATATGGGGCTTCAATATTTATGACGGCATAGATAAACCAAATCAGGCACCGACCGTCGATGTCGGACCTGAGCAAACAAGGACTATGAGATTCCCAACCCTTTTTGCTGATGCAGCTGTATTTGACGATGGTCTGCCAAATGGACCGGTTACTGTGCAATGGACAAAGGCAAAAGGACCCGGAGAGGTTACATTCGAACATCCTCAGCGCAGCAGGACAAAAGTAAGTTTCAGTGCACCGGGCGAGTATGAGCTTGTTTTGACAGCAGACGATGGCAAACTAAAAGGAACTGGCAAGTTAATCTGCAAAGTCCTTGCTCCAACTGAAAATTTAATCTGGTACAAATTCGATGAAAAAAGCGGTACAATCGCCAACGATTCCAGCGAAAACGGTCAATATGGCGTGCTCAGCATCGGAACGCCCCGCTCTCTCGGCGTGCACGATGGAGCTGTTAACCTTAATGGAAGCAGCAACCAGATATCAGTTCCTTCTCTTGGCAAACAACAGCAGATTACGATTTCAGCGTGGATTAATGTCCACAGCCTCAAGAACGAGCCGTCGAGTATCATCTGTGCCAACAACGCTGGGGAGGAAACGATGCGATTTGTCATTAACAATCTTGGTGAGGCTGCCTTTGGTTTCGGCTCAAAGCCTCTTAAGACCTCCGAATACAAATTCACAAACAATTTAGGTGAATGGAAACATATTGCATTAACATACAACAGCAGTTCAGGAAACATTTCCTTCTATGTTGACGGCAAGCTTGACAAATCCATTTCCTCTGATGAAAAAATCGATGTTGATATGACTAAGGGGCTGCGTATCGGAGCGGCTGAGTCAGTGGCTAGGAATCTGGATGGTGAAATTGACGAGTTTCGCATCTTCGCAAAGGCACTCAGTGCAAATGAAATAGGTAAACTGGCCCAAAGCGGACCATTGGCCAAAATTGCAGATATCAGGAAACTTGCCGACGGCAAAGAAGTCAGGCTTTTGGGCAAGTCCGTGACATACGCACCGAAGGATTTAGTCACATTAAATCGAACAACTGATTTCTTCTACATTTCCGAACCGGACGGATCGAGAGGCATCAGGGTCGAGGCCGGAACAATCAGAGACGACAAAACAGAAGAAGGCTCAACTGTAAGCTTCACAGGCACCCTGAAGACCAGCCCTTCCGGCGAAAGATTCATAGAACTATTGTCACAGCCAGGAATCGGCGCTCCACGAGCAGCCAAAGTGCTCGATAAAAAAATAAAAAATCTTCAGGAGCAGTCTGCGGCTGGAGCGATCGTAAAGATTACAGGCAAGATAAAAAATATTTCAGCGGACAACAAGTTCTTCGCCATATCTGATAGCGAAGAGACGGCTAACGATATAAAAGTCGTTATCGAAAAAGGAAGACGCTTAAAGAAAATTGCCAATGGCAATCTCGTAAACATAACAGGCGTCATCAGCAGCGAAGGAAACACACCGCAATCAGCGGCGTCCATCCTTCTTCTCAGTAACCTGACCAGAATCGAGCCGCCTGAGCCAATTGGTCTGGCCTTCTATAATTTTGATGAGAGCGAAGGCAATGTTGTTAAGGATTCATCGACAAACGATTTCAATGCATCCTTAGCGGGGACAGCAGAAAGGATCTCCGGCAGGAAAGGCAACGCAATCAGATTCGACGGTCAAAGCAGCTTTGTTAAACTGCCAGACCTCGGAGTGCATGCGGCTTTAACTTTGAGCTTGTGGGTGAATGTCAACAGTTTCGGAAAAGACGATTTCGGCACATCAATCTTTCACTGTGACGGCTGGCATGATGGCGACCTTCACTGCGTGCTGCAGAAAGCCGATGGGCTTATCAGGCTTGCAGTCGGCGGAACAGCAGAGCTGGTCTCGAAATTCTCCTTCAAAGACAGCCTCAACCAGTGGGTGCATCTTGCGCTGGTATATGACAGCCGCACCAGAACAATGCAAATTTACATCAACGGAAAACCTGATGCAGGGCGAGGATTCGATATTCACAGGCCGATTAATCTTTCAAATGCAAAACTCGGCTCCTGGGGCGAAAACGCAAGGATGTTCGACGGGCTTATGGATGATTTCCGTCTTTATGACAGAGCACTCAGTGAAAAGGAGATTGCTGATATCTACAATGAAAAGAATGCTGCGAAGCAGCTGCGATAGAATGGAATTTTAATTTTTCTAAATTATTATCCTCCAAATACGGAGTCGAAAGTTCGTAATGCGTAGTGCGTATGTCATAACGCGTCGGCAAGTTCACCGCAGGGCACGCCGAGGACGCAGAGGGCCGGTCGCTGTCAGAAAGATTTTTTCGACGCGGATTCAAACGGGATTAACACGGATTTTTCAGCTACTCCCTCCCGTCAGGGATGGCCAAGCCATTAGAGATGCGTAACGGCAAGAGAGCATCCTTTATCCAGCTTGGGTGTGTTGTTTTTGGGAAGTAAAAGATAAAAATGTAGTATTGCAGAGAAAACTTTGTTATTATTTCAGAATAGGAAGGCTTGGTTGCGTAGCAAGCTTTAAATACGGGAAATGCCAGTTAAAGGAGAGAAAATGAAAAATCATTGCAAAAGAAAAACTTTCACAGGAAGAGAATGCTTGCTTATTATTTTATGGATGTTCTCACAGTTGCCCTGCCTTAATGCCAATCCGGTAATTTCTACTAACATTGGGGACTTCATCTTCAAATATAATACCTCAGAGGAAAATTATAATATAAAGGTTTATTACTATTGCCCAAAAAGATTTTCACCGAAGTCAAAAATAGTATTTGTATTGCATGGCGACAACAGAAACGGCGCGTTTTACCGGAACGAATGGAGTACGTATGCCGAAAAATATAATTTTCTCGTACTTTGCCCCGAACTCACAAAAGAAGACTTTCCCTATATGAAGTATAATCTCGGAAACATATATGACGAGAAAAAGAAAAAGTTTAATCCGAAAGAAGAATGGACATTTAATATTATCGAAAAACTTTTTGACTTCGTCAGGGAGGACAAGAAAACACAAGCTACCTCTTATTCCATTTTTGGGCATTCGTCCGGTGGTCAGTTTGTGCAAAGAATGGTGCTGTTTATGCCCGATGCCAGGTTTTCAACTGCCATCGCTAACGGCAGCGGATGGTACACCATGCCGAACTTTACAAAAAAATTCGAATATGGGCTGAGGCTTACCCCTCTGACAGATGACACCTTAAAAAAAGCCTTCGGAAAAGAGTTAGTAATTTTGATGGGAGAGAAAGATTTTGTTTCTAAAGTTAAGCCCAAAAGCTACGAGGAAACGACACATAGTTTTGACAGATTATGGCGGGCGATATTCTTTTATGACGAAGCAAAATCAAAAGCGAAAGAGCTGGGCGTAGAGCTTAAATGGATTTTTAAGACGGTCCCTAATGCCGACCATAATAATCCCAAGCACGCCCAGTTTGCCATCAGATACATTATGAAACCTGAAAACAAAAATGCAGATGATCCGAATGAAATCGATAAAAATCCCGAGAATTCCAGCGACTGAAATTTCACAAAAATGTTACAGGCAAAGAGATTATAAATATTACCTTTGCCTCTTTTCCATAAAGAGGATGGTCTTTTAATATTTCTTTTCTGAGAAAGCAATTTTGAATGGGCGATGCAGGAATCGAACCTGCGACCCGCTGATTAAGAGTCAGCTGCTCTGCCAGCTGAGCTAATCGCCCGTTTTAAATGATTAATGATAAATGAATAATGATAAATTGCAGACTTAAAAAAAATTCAAATTGAACAAATTTGATTGTTAATCATTTATCATTTTTAATTAATCATTCAAAAATGGGCCCGCAAGGATTTGAACCTTGGACCAATGGATTATGAGTCCACTGCTCTACCGCTGAGCTACGGGCCCGTATCTTCAGCGCCAAATAGTTTACAAATATTGCCGGGACCTTGCAAGAAAATTTCACTCCGGCGGAATGGAAACAAAAGAAAAGGGAAAAGAGCTAAAAATTCGACTGAATATATTTTACCGCGTTGGTAAAGATAGTCATTCCATCGGTATCGACTTTGTTTTCGTATCGAGTCCAGCGGGGATGCTGGGTCGGGCGGATAAAACGTTCGGGATGCGGCATAAGGCCCATCACCCTGCCGGTGGAATCGGTCAGGCCCGCGATGGAAGCGACGGAGCCATTGGGATTTATCGGGAAGCCGCCTTCGCTGCCATTTTCATTGACGTATTTGAAGGCGATGTGTTTTCCTGTCTGCAATTTTTCAAGTGTGGACTGGTCTTTTGTAACGACCTTGCCCTCACCGTGTGCGACGGGCAGATAAATTTGCCTGTTGGGGTCGATGAAGACGCACCTATCGGTTTGGGGGGCAAGATAGACCCATCTATCCTCATATTTGCCGCTGTCGTTATTGGTGATGGTGACGTCGCCCTGCCTTTCGGAGGCATCGATGCCGGGGAGGATGCCGGCCTTGACAATAACCTGAAAGCCGTTGCAGATTCCGAGGACAAGCTTTCCGGATTCGATGAATTTTCTCAATTGGTCAGACAGGTGATTTAGGACCTGATTTGCGAGGATTTTTCCTGCAGCGACATCGTCACCATAGCTGAAACCGCCGGGGAAAACAAGTATCTGGTATTCGTCAAGGAGTTTTTTATTTTCAATGATTCTGTTTATATGCACACGGTCGGCAAGTGCACCGGCTGCTTCGAAGGCAAACTGTGTTTCCCAGTCGCAATTTATTCCTGCTGCCCGCAAAACTATAGCTTTTACCTGTTTCATTCCTTTTTATTTCCAGTCGAAAGTTTTTTGCCAGCTTTTTTTCAAAGAATCCAAATCGATTTTAATAACTTGCCTGCCTGCATCAGTTTTTATCGAAAGAATTTTTTCTGCAGTGACCTTGCCGATTTGTCCGAACGGCAGATTGAGCATAAGTTTCGCAAATGCATCGAAATTAGCCGGCTCAACCTCGACGATGAAACGCGAATTCGATTCACTGAAAAGCTGCGAATCAATCCTGCGGCAGTCATCCGATTTGGGAAGACCTCGTAAATCGGCATCTATACCGAAGCCGCCGGCGAAGGCCATCTCTGCAAGTGCAACAGCAAGTCCCCCTTCCGAACAATCATGGCAGCTTGCTACAAGGCCTCTGTTTATGGCTTCTGAGATTTTAGATGCAATCTTTGGCGCGATGTGTAAATCCACAGCAGGGACATTGGCACCGAGCCGGTCATTAACTTTATAATAGTGCGAGCCGCCAAGCTCATTTTTCGT
>JBFZBH010000053.1:0-7088 GCA_041308525.1 Phycisphaerae bacterium
GGCACGCCTTTGCCGTTTTCCAAAAAACTAACCCTTGAGATTGCCGGTCCGCGCGATAAAATTTTCTTCGACCCGACAAAAACCCACGCAGCCATTGTCACCTGCGGCGGTCTCTGTCCCGGTTTAAATGATGTCATCCGCGCAATTGTTATGTGCCTTTGGTACCGTTACGGCGTGCGACAAATCTCTGGCATCCGTTACGGCTACCGGGGTTTCCTTCCCGAATTTGCTCTGCCCCTTATGGAGCTAAATCCCTCAGTTGTTTCCGAGATCCACAGCAGGGGGGGCACTCTCCTCGGTGCAGCAAGAGGTTACGGCGACCGCACAGCCTATATCGTCGATGCGCTCGAAAGAATGAACATCAGCATACTTTTCGGAATCGGCGGTGACGGCACACAAAACGGAATGCTGCACATCTGGGAAGAAATAAAAAAACGAAATCTCAAAATCTCCGTCGTCGGCATCCCGAAAACTATCGATAATGATTTAAGTTTCGTTCAGCGCTCATTCGGCTTCGAAACCGCTGTTTCCAAGGCCGTCGATGCTGTTGTAGCCGCCCATGTCGAGGCCTTTTGTGCTGTCAATGGTATCGGTCTGGTGAAGGTTATGGGCAGGCAATCCGGTTTTATTGCTGCACATACCGCTCTTGCAATGAACGATGTAAATTTTGTCCTTGTGCCGGAAGTTCCCTTCGACCTCGATGGCGAAAATGGCTTTCTTGCCCATCTCGAAAGAAGACTTCATCACCGCCATCACGCCGTCATCATTGTCGCAGAAGGTGCCGGTCAGGACCTCATCGGCCAAACAACTGGTCTCGACCCCTGGGGTTTGAAAAAAATGGCTGACATCGGCATATTTTTGAAGGATAAAATTTCAGATTATTTCAAGAAAAGAAAAATCGAGGTCACAATAAAATATATTGACCCCGGCTACATCATACGAGGGACCGCTGCCAATGCCGGTGATTCAGTTTATTGTCAAAGGCTTGGCACTAACGCTGTCCACGCAGCCATGGCCGGAAAATCCGGCCTGCTCATCAGTCTCCTGCACGACCATTATGTCCATTTGCCCATCAGGATTGCCGTCTCGAAGAGAAACACCATCGACCCCGATGGGCCTCTCTGGCGAGATGTCATCGACGCCACAGGCCAGCCGCCCTTGATGAAAAATTCTTAGAATCCTTGCGATATCGCGACAATATGTTCCGGAATCTCTTAAAATGCCTCAGGAAGTATCTTTCTCGTTGCATTTCGCAGAAAGCTCGATATGTGCCGTTCGGTGTTCATCGTCAGGACCTTGCGGGCTATCCTGTTGCAGTCCTCTATGGTTACCGAACGGATTACCTGCTTGATTTCGGGTATCATTGGCGGCGTCAGAGATATGGTCCTTATCCCCATTCCCAATAATAACATCACATTTTCCGGCTCAGATGCCATCTCCCCGCACAAGCTCAAATCTATCTGGGCCTTGTGGGCATCCTGTATGACAGTCCGTATCAGCCTCAGCACCGCAGGGTCAACCGGCGAATATAATGTCGAAACCAGCTCGTTGCCCCTGTCAACTGCCAGTGTATATTGTGTAAGGTCATTTGTCCCGATACTGAAAAAATCCACATCTCGTGCCAGACTCGACGCCATCAGCGCTGCCGATGGTGTCTCTATCATTATTCCGATCTCGATGTTCCTGTTATAGGGTATGTTCTCCTCATCGAGGTCTTCCATCACATCGTGCAGAATCATCTTTGTCTGCATCAGTTCCTGCAGGTTCGTAATTAATGGAAACATTACCTTCAATTCGCCGAGAACCGACGCCCGCAATATCGCTCGAAGCTGTATCTTGAACATTTCGAGGTTCTGAAGACAAAATCTAATCGAACGCAGACCAAGAAACGGATTAGGCTCACGGACAAATCGTTTGCTTTGTGTAAATTTGTCCGCTCCGAGGTCCATCGTCCTTATTATCACAGGCTTGTTTTTGAAAACACCAACCGTGTCCGCGTATGCCTTGTAATGCTCTTCCTCTGTCGGCTCCGTCGGCCTGTTCAGGTATAAAAACTCCGTCCTATAAAGCCCTATCCCCTCGCCTCCCTTATCTAAAACCATATGGGCTTCTGCAGGGAACTCTATGTTGCCCAGCAGCACAATCCGCACACCATCCCTTGTAACAGCCGGCTTTTCCTTCAGCTCGGAAAGTTTCTTCTCGAGCTGTTCGAATTCCTGCGCTGTCTTATGATACTGGCTTAATGTCTCATAATCCGGATTGACAATCACTAATCCGTGGTTGCCGTCGATAATGATTATATCTCCGCCGCGCACAATCTCGCTGAGGCTCTCCAGTGCCACGACAGCCGGTATCCCCAAAGACCTTGCTACAATTGCCGTATGGCTCGTTCTGCCGCCCGCATCTGTGGCTATACCCTTCACAAACCGCTTGTTAAAACCCGCTGTCTGGGTCGGGCTTAGCTCCCTCGCTATAACCGCTGCCTCTTCTTTCAGTGTTTCGATGTCCTTGCGCTTCCTGCCCAAAAGCTGCTTGAGCAATCGCTTTTCGATATCATATATGTCCGCCGCCCTCTCGCTGATATAAGAGTCCTTTACCTTTGCAAAATGTGCCGCTATCTCCCGCAGTGAAGTAGAAACTGCATATTCCGCTGTTACAAGGTCCTTGTTGATTAAATCCGTTATCTTCTTTTGCAGCGCCTTGTCCTTTAAAAATCTTACATGTACAGCAAAAATGTCCTTTATGCTTTGCTCCTCGATATCACCGCCTTTTTTTTCCACCTCCGCCAGCTCGTCTATCGCCGCCTTGAATGAGTTTCTCGCCCTCTGGACCTCTATCATCCTCTGAGAAATCTCTATCGAGCGGCGTGGAATCAGATATTCCTCCGCATCCAGAACCATGGCCTTGCTGATTGCTATCCCCGGTGATACCGCAATTCCCTTTTTTATTTCCATCGCAACCTCTCGTTCAGCTAACTGATTTTTGTTCTTTGCAGCATCAGCCTGTAATTCCTTTCGGAGGCGGTTCTCCGAACATTTTTACCTCTACAAGCTCTCTTAACGCATCGATTGCTTCTTTCGCGTCCGGCCCCTCCGCCTTTACCTTCAATTTTGTGCCGTATCCTGCTGCCAGCATGCTTACCTGCATTATGCTCTTCCCGTCAACAATTGTCTTGTCATTACTGACTGTGATTTTGCTCTTGAACCGGTTAGATACATCCACAAACTGCATTGCAGGCCGCATATGAACCCCCTCCGCATTTTTTATCTGCATCTCTGCCTCGATGATTATTTTTTCCAATATTTCCGCTCCGGTTCGAATCATAAAAACGGCTTCTCGTCGGCTTCGATCAAAAGATCCTTTACCTGCTCGACGGTGCGCGCCTGTCTTAAAAACTTGCGGAACTTTTCCTGCTGAAGATGCCTGAAAACCTTTTCCATCGCCTCCAGGTGCCTGTCAGGATTGTCCTTGGGGCTAAGTAAAAGCACTACCGAAAAGACCGGCTGTTTGTCCAAAGAGCGAAAATCTATCCCGCTGCTGCTCTGGCCTATTGCCGCCACCACATCCTTAACTGCCTCGTGTTTGACATGCGGGACCGCTACCCCCTTGCCCATCCCTGTGCTCGCCTCGTTTTCACGCCTGATCACTGACCTGGCTATCTTCTGGCAGTTTCCCTTGCCAATCTTTCCTGCCTTGTCAAGTGCCGTTACAAGCTCCGTTATCACTCCGTCACGGTCCCTGGAGCTAAGCTCCGGGATGATTGCCTCGAAACAGACAAAGTCTGCGAAATTCATATTTCTCCTGCTCAGTTTCTCTGGCTTCTTTTTCCTAATGCCAGTTGTTCCATACCATTATTTCTCTTTTTTATTTTATGTCAATCCCATTCCGCGTTTGTGCTTATTGTCACGTTTTTTGGCCTTCTCTTTCATCAGCTGCCGCTCGAGTTTATGGCTGGCTTGGTCAACGGAGCTTAAAACTGTCTTGTCGGCCCCTTTCACGACGAATACTTTCCTGTGCCTCGCCCTTGCTATCATTTCAACGTTTACTTTCCCTCTCTGTTTGCCGTCAAGCACCACCTCAATCTCCTTGATGCTGCTCAAATACTTTGGCATCTTCTCTATCTTGTCTATGACATGTTCCCTTATATCATTCGTGACATCAATGTGTTTGCTTGTTATTCTTACCTGCAACTTTTACCTCCTTTATTTATTTTTCAACAAAATATCTGCACTTGCTTCAAACGCTTTATGAAAGCAGAGTTTGCGCAAATCGACTTTCGAAATTATACACAATCCTGTTTAAAATCTCAAGTGCTCTTTTGGCCTGGTAAAAGAACACATTTCACTAATCGCCCCTGAGCATTCTGAGCCCGAAAACACCTCCTGCATACCCATCCGCCGGCGCAATAAACTTTACGGTTACCTTTTCTTTATCTCTGGTCACATCTAATGGAATCGGGTAGAGTTTTTCGAAGAACTGCTCAGGATGCCCGGATTCTATCTCGACAGTTCCAAGCGACACATCATTTACCTTTATCTCGAACGTCCTTTCGGTATCGCCGCCCCAATATTTGCATTCCAGCGTCATCGGAGCATCCGGGAAAACCTTCAAATCATAGCTGAAAAAACCGCCTTCTCGGGCATCCCGCCACGTCCCGCCTGCATACTGTCCGCTGTAACTGTTGTTTGTCTGAAGATTATGCTGACCTTCTGATTCCTCGTTTCCAATAATTACCGAATCGACCTGCTTTTCAACAATCTTCCTGGCATCTTCAGCCTGCTTTGCGGCCTCTTGTTTTTCTTTTTCAGCCTTGTCCGCTTTCCATTTCTCATATTCCTGTTCGTTCAGCATGTTCCAGTAAAGTGCATATCTCTGTCCATGAAGCCTGTAAAAAGGTATCAGCTCAACATCTTTCGGCCTGCCGACATTGACCGTTTTGAAAGTCAGATCTTTCCCTTCCACCGGCTTTACCCATTCATCGAGAGGCTTGCCGTCAATAACAAAGACCGGCACTTCAATCGAAGGTGCATTATGCTGGCTTCTCTGGTCTCCTACATACTGCATCTCGCGAGTCAGCTTTTCCGTCCCAAGTTCCCCTGCCAGCACCAGCGGCCCATACATAATTGAAGCGACCTTCTTATCATCATGCATCCTGTGCAAATGAAGACTCATCGGCATCTGAACCTCAATCCGGTCGCCCTTGTTCCACTTCCTTTCGATAGCCGCGTAGCTCGCTGCAGCAGTCTTTATGTTTTGCACCTGACCGTTGACCTTAATAATAGCACCCTTTGTTGCCCAGTAAGGAATTCTGATTCGAATCGCAGTCTGAACAGGCCTTTTGGTCTCAATTGTGATCCTTGTTGAATCTTCCTGCGGGTATTTTGTCTCCTGCCTTACAACAATTTCCTTATCGGCCCAGTTCAGTTCGGAAGCTATAAATAAATTTACGAACAGCCCGTTCGCATCGTGATAATAAATACTATCTCCATATTTGGCATGGTTTTCCATCCCCGTCCCTGTGCAGCACCAGAACGAATCTTCCGGCGTGCAGTAAATCTTGAAATGGCCCGGATTCATCGCCACATAATACATAACCATCCCGTTTTCCGGACTCTGCGAAGCCAAAATCTGGTTGTAAATAGCCCTCTCGTAATAATCCGCATACTTCTCATCTGCTGTCCACTCGAATAAATGCCGTGTAAGCTTGAGCATATTATATGTGCAGCAGGTCTCAGCGCTTTCAACACTCAATTCCCTCGCAAGCAGGCTCGGCGGAGTCCGCCAGTGCTCATAATTGCTTGTCCCCCCAATCGAATACATTCTATTGCTTATAACAGCATCCCAGAAAAATGATGCTATATCATGATATTTCTTTTCGCCCGTCAGTTCGTATTCTCTTGCTGCGCCGATTATCTTTGGAATCTGGGTGTTCGCGTGAAGCCCGTGCAGCCAGTCTTTGCCTTTCATCAGGGGCGTAAAAACAAATTCATGGTCAAACCGCTTGGCAAGGGCAAGATAATCTGCGTTTCCCGTAAGGGCATAAAGATTTGCAAACACCTCATTCATCCCGCCAAACTCTATCTTAAGCATTATCTGCATCTGCTCGTCGGTCAATCGGTCAGTCCGCTTCTTTGCCCATCGGGCCATTCCTTCGGCCACTTCGAGCGCCTGCTTATTGCCGCAATATACATACATATCAGCCAGTCCCGCATAAATTTTATGCAGCGTGTACCACGGCGCCCATACAGGTTCCAGTGCCTCTACCCGGTCAAAAAAACTCTCCGGAAACGCACTGAGGTACCCGCTGTCCCCTATCGCCTTCTGACATTTCGCAAGCTCTGCAACGATATACTCTCCCTTTTTCTTAAGCTCCTCATCTCCGGTGCTTGCATACATAAAAGCACAGGCTGAAAGGTAATGTCCTATCGAATGCCCCCTCAGCTCGATATTCGGCGCCTCCCATCCTCCATAAGGTTTTGCCGTGCTCGGCAGTCCTGCATTCAGCCTGAACGTATGCAGCAGCCTGTCCGCATCCAGATCATGAAGATATTTTCTGTCCAGCTCCATTGCATCCTTGAACGGACCATCTAAAAGCTTTACGTCTGTAAGCTCAAATGGCTTTGCTGAAAAAACTATCTTCGGCTGAACCTTCTCATGGGTAGTTTCATTTCCAGTTCCCTTCTGTTCACCTCCGCATCCGCTTATCCTTAAAACCATAACCAAAACAATTACCACTATATTAATTACTGTTACCTTCTTCATAATTCGCTCTCCAACTTTATAATTAATCAGCCTAATATTTATTTTTTCGATTCATCGATAACACACTTTGGTGTAATAACACCGTCGCTTATGACCATCCGCAGCGCCTCTTCCACCGTCATATTCATTGACACCGTATCCTCCCTGGGCAGCAGAATAAGAAAACCGGTTAACGGTGATGGTGCAGTCGGCACTATAATACTGAGAAGCTCTACTTCTTTGCCGTCTATTATCCTTTTCATTCCACCGCCGGTAACAAAACCGATGCACCACACACCCTTTCTTGGAAACTCGACTGCTACAACCCGTGAAAAAAGCTCAGTCTT
>JBFZBH010000054.1:0-7068 GCA_041308525.1 Phycisphaerae bacterium
AAAGGACGGCCAAAAATCAGGATAACTGGCCAAAAGAGACATCTGAGCCCAATACTCTTATACAAATAGCGATTGTTTATGATGGAAATGATGCTGCCATTTATCGAAATGGACAAGCCTATGCTCACTATTCGCTCGACGCCCCAGCGGTTTCCTTCGGGACGGATTCTTTCGTTCTTCTGGGCCGCAGGCATCTTGATTCAGCCGGCGGCATCTTTAGCGGTTTAATTGAGGATGCGAGGATTTACGATGTCGTGCTGACACAAAATCAGATAAAGTCACTGAAGCCTGATGTTTCTTCAGAGCCTGCGCCATCTGCTTGGTGGGATTTCGAATCTGCCAAGCCAACGGACCGAATGGGCACTTTTCCTGTTTATTATCTTTTCGGCAATGCCCGAACGTATAATGGCAGGCTTGTGCTTCCAGATGAAACAAGTTTTCTTGTCTGTGCACCTGAGGGCAAGCAGATTTCCGAAACAATCGAGATGACAAGGATGATTGACTATTCGCGCCGCCTTCGCCTTCTTTTCCTCAACGACAAGTATCGTCCCGGTTATCATTTTGCTGCTCCGGAAGGCATCTGTATGCCGTTCGACGTCAATGGAGGGATTTACTGGCGAGGCAGGTATCATTTGTTTTATATCTTTCAGGATTCAGCCGGAAAACACTGCTGGGGACATATCTCCAGCACAGACCTTGTCCACTGGCGTCATCATCCGACGGCGCTCGAGGCAAAACCCGGGGACCCTGAATCAGGAATCTTCAGCGGAAATTGCTTCATAAATCAAAGCGAACAGGCTGTAATTCTTTATCACGGTGTTGGTGCAGGCAACTGCATAGCCCTTAGCAATGACGAAGAATTAAACACATGGATTAAGTATCCAGCCAATCCGGTTGTTGCAATCCCGAAGAGCGATGACCCTAATTACGGCAAGTACGAATCCTGGGACCCCTTCGGCTGGCTCGAAGCCGGTATAACTTACGCCATCTTCGGCGGCAATCCCCCGACGCTTTTTTCGAAAACCGGCACCCAGTGGCAGTATCTTGGTAAATTTATTGCCAAATTCCCCGGTGTTGCTGATAATGAAGATGTCTCCTGTCCTGATTTTTTCCGGCTTGGCAATAAATTCGTCCTGATGTGCATCTCTCATAACCGCGGCTGCCGTTACTACATTGGCCGATGGTCCAACGAGAAATTTTACCCGCAGGCACACTATAGAATGAGCTGGCTGGACAATACATTTTTCGCACCTGAAAGCCTTCAGGACAATTCAGGCAGGCGCATTATGTGGGCATGGATTTTGGACGGTCGAAAAGAGAACATTATAAAACAAAGCGGCTGGTCCGGGATTTTCAGCCTGCCGCGTGTCCTGTCTTTGGCCGAAGACGGCAACAGCCTTAAGATTGATACGCCGGAAGAATTAAAAAGTCTTCGTTATAATCCGGTTGAGCTGAAAGACATTACTATCGAGGCGGATTCTAATATGAACCTTCAGGGCATTAAGGGGAACAGCCTCGAAATTGATGTCGAAATGGCATCTGACGGGGCAACAAATTTTGGCATGAGCGTTTGCTGTTCTGATGATGGTAGAGAACAAACCGATATTTATTGTGATGTTAATGAAAAAGTTCTCGTAATTGATACCTCCCGGACGACTGTAGAGGATATATATTCCACTGCCGCGTTTGCAGGCTCTGCTCGTTCAAGGATAGAAAGAGCACCGTTTGAACTGAAAAAAGATGAACCCCTGAAATTGAAAATCTTTATAGATAAATCCGTTGTCGAAGTATTTGCAAACTCCCGGCAGGCTCTTGTCAGGAATATTTATCCTTCAAAAGACACCAGCATCGGCGTAAAATTGTTTTCGAAAGGCGGGCTAGTTAAAATTCTGCGGCTGGAGGCCTGGCAGATGATGCCTTCGAATCCTTATTAATGAACTGCCGGATTTTTTCGACCGCTGTCTTGTAAGCTTCTTTTAAAACCGAAAGCCGCATCTTTTCAGATGCGGCCTTCTACTTCGCTCATAGGGGGGAAAATTTATTCTATGATTACCGTTATAGCTCTGGTTTTCCCGAAACCATGACCTTTGCGTTTTTTTAAGCTATCCGGTTTTTCACGTCCCTTAGTTAATTGCGTTTCTTCCTCCCCGCAAAAATATTCAGTGCACCTAATCCAAGCAGCGTGATAGTCGCCGGCTCCGGTATTGCTTCTGTTTCACAGGAAAGAGCCGTATCAATGTAGAGATTTTCTCCGCCGATGGTTAGTTTGTTAATTGGATTTCCGTTAATTACAAGCATTGCTCCTACATTGCCGCCTATTGCTTTTATAGAAGCACCTCCGATTGTGCTCGGCAGGCTGGCTATATCATGTGCTGTCCTGACATCACCATTGATTCCGAGGCTGATATCGCCCCCATAGTAACCGAACATAATTACCAGTCCGCATGAGGGGCAACCGCTGGAACCGAATAAAAAGTCTAAATCCACGCCGTTTATTTGAAGTTCGTTGCCAATTCCTCCTGCCATTCCGTAGTCTGAAACTATCACGTTGCCGCTGACAGGCGGTGGTCCGTCAGCCGGCTCGAGCGGGCTGACCGTTATCTTCACACCGGAAGCATAAAAGAAATCGCTCGCATTATAAGTTGCGCCGGTATTCAGATCTTCGAAATCCATGACAACCGCTGCTGCATTTTGTGTAACGGCTGCAGCTGTTATCAATATGACTGTACAAAGAAATTTTCTCATTGTTATCACCCTTAACCTGCCTTTCTTTCCCTCAATTTTATCTCTACATAATCTCCTGATGCATTGGCAGCGTCGTCAATGAATCTCTTCCATCGCGGACATCCGCGATGCTTACACTCACCCCCGTAAAAAACCTGATTTAATCTGTGATAAACAGATTATCTTTTTCTTCTGGCAAGGACTCCTACGGCACCCAGACCAAGCAGGGCTATAGTAGTCGGCTCAGGAATATCGCAGACAGAAAGATTGTCGATATAGAGGTCCTGGCCGCCAATCGTCAGACTGTCAACACCCGCGCTGCTGAAGAAATACATCAGGCCCATATTGCCGCCTCTGGTGCCGGCAAATCCCTGTGCTCCGCCGAGAGTAAAAGACCAGTTGTCGAAGTCCTCAAGGGTGAACGAATTGTCATTAAAGCCGAAGTTGACCTTGCCCGAGTATTCTCCGAATAAGAACGCTGCAAAACAGTCGGGACAACCGTTCAGGTTAATCTTAAGGGCCGCACCTTTAAATTCCAGCTCGTTGCCAGTATTAACACCGACAGCTTTACCGAGGCTTACAACGTTTACAGTGCCGATGATGGGCTGACCACCGTTCTGGAACGGTATGACTGTCATCTGCACGCCTGATGTGACAAAATTATCGCCCACATTGTAGGTATGCCCGAGAGTGAGGTCTTCGAAATCCAGCAACACCGCATCGGCTGGCCCGCAGATCGCCAGGGCCGATATCACTGCGCACAACCATAAAAGTTTTTTCATCTTTTTACCCTTTTCCTTTTCTCCAAATACTAAACTATATTAATTGTCGATAATCCTTACCTTCATCAGTATTTTCTATATTAATCACGGCTCTGCCGTGCTTTTTTTCCCTCACCGGGCTTGCGATTAACTTTCCCCGTGATAATCTCAAACCCGGCTCAGAAGGAGAAGAAGAGAGAGAAACTATTTTTTTATTAGTCCCTGAATATTTCTTTGTATCACTCAAACCTCCGGACAAAAATAAATAAACTATAATAACTTTGTCGCCTTTGGCTGCACTATCTGCGCTAAGCGCAGAAAATCCACGCCCTAAAAAGTCTGAGTTTTCTCAAATTGAATTTCCCACCACCCCTATTTTCAGAAAATCACCGCTTTTTGACAGCCGGCCTCACCCCTGAAACCGTCTGAATATAAAAAACATGAGTTCTGAAAATACTACTACCACTTTTTACTGTTGAGTTTTCTCACGCACCCCAAACTGATGAGTGTATTTAAACAAATTCATCTGTAAAGGTCAAGTCTTTTTTTGAGATTTTATAAAATTTTTTTCACCTTTATTTTCTTAATTTAAAAAACCGCTAAAATGGTCTCCAAACAGCCAATTTATAGGGCAAAACCGCAATTCAAGTCTTTCACATTTTGACAATATTCCGGTATTTTTCGGCATTTCTTCCAAAAAATTCTTGCCCCTTTTCCATTTCGCATGTTCTTTAGGAGGGGTTTTTTCTGTCCCGTTTAGGCTGCAAAGATCATTAAGCAATACGCTTGACACATTACGAATACTCTATTGGGTCTGGCCGTTCTTGCCCTTCCGGATTGGCTTTTCCTTGATAAATCTACTGATATTACGAATCGCCTGGCGGAGCCTTTGCTCGTTCTCCACAAGCGCGATGCGCATATAATCCTCGCCGTTTTCTCCGAAGGCCCTGCCGGGTGAAATCGCAACTTCTGCATTCTCCATCAAATCCATAGCATAATCGAGGGTGCTTTTGCCTTTAAGGTGCTCCTTGGCCACCTTTGCCCAGACAAACATCGATGCCTTCGGCTTTTCGACCTGCCAGCCGATTCTTTGCAAGCCTTCGCAGAGAACATCGCGCCTTAACTGGTATTTTTTATTCTGCGCTTCGACGTCCTTGTCGCAGTGCCGCATCGCTATTATCCCGGCAATCTGAATCGCCTGGAATATGCCGTAATCGTAGTAGCCTTTTATGGTTGCCAGGTAATTTATCATTTGCTTGTTGCCGGCTGCGAAACCAATACGGAAACCTGCCATGTTATAGGGCTTGCTCATTGTGGTAAATTCCACGCCGACGTCTTTTGCGCCTTTGGCAGATAGAAAACTCGGAGCCTTGTAGCCATCGAAGCAGGTCTCGCCATAGGCGAAGTCGTGAATAATCGCAACCCCGAGGCGCTTCGCCATATCGACAACCGTTTCGAAAAAGCCGGTCTCCACAGTCATTGTAGTCGGATTGTTTGGGTAATTGAGAATCAGGACCTTGGGCCTCGGATAGAGATGCTCTATTACGCTTGCCACATTATCGAGAAATTTCTGGTCGTTTCCCAGCGGCACAGACACGACATTGCCGCCAGCAAGGGCAACACCGTAATTATGTATCTGGAAGGCAGGGTCCGGCACGACGGCTGTGTCGCCGTGCCCCATCATTGCAAGGCACATATGGCTGAAGCCCTCCTTTGAGCCGATGCAGGCGAGGACCTCGCTTTCGGGGTCAAGCTGGACATTCCAGCGGCGTTCATACTTCTTGGCGACCTCTGCACGAAGGTTTTTTATGCCCCTCGATGCGCTGTAGCGATGGTTTCGGGGGTCTTTGGCGGCCTCGCACAGTTTATCTATTACTATCTGGGGGGTAGGGTCAGTGGGGTTGCCCATTCCCAAATCGATGATGTCGGCACCTTTCTGGCGCATCGAAAGCTTCAGCGCATTTAACCTTGCAAACAAATACGGCGGCAGCCGCTTTATACGCTCGGCTGGCTCTATCTTGAACTCTGGCATTTTTATAACTCCAAAAATAATTCCTGATAATCCTTTAAAATCGGTCAATTCGCCCGATTCTGATAAATTTTCAAGCCATTATACAAAATTCAGAGGCTTTTTGCACCCCGATTGTTAAACCGCAATGTACAAATATTTTACCGCAGAGAGCGCAAAGAACCCGGAGAAATAAGATAAGGCCAAAATGGAAAAAGGTGAGAACCAATTTATACGAATTTTAAAACACACTTTTAAGAGTTTCTGGTGAGTGATTTTCAACTCGAAAATAGTAAATAGAAAATAGTAAATAGGAAATAATAGATTAATCACTCCCATTCGATTGTGGCGGGGGGTTTGCTGGAGATGTCGTAAACGACGCGGTTGACGCCGCGGACCTCGTTTATTATGCGGTTTGAAATTACAGCAAGGACCTCGTAGGGCAGACGCGAAAAATCGGCTGTCATAAAGTCGCTGGTCTCGACTGCACGAATCGCAACGACATTCTCATAGGTCCTTTCATCGCCCATCACGCCCACCGTCGATATCGGCAGCAGCACCGCAAGCACCTGCGATGTTTTTCGATACAATCCTGCTGAGCGTATCTCATCTATCAGGATTTCATCGACCGCTCGAAGAATTGCTAGCCTCTCGCTTGTCACCTCGCCGATGATTCTTACAGCGAGCCCCGGCCCCGGGAATGGATGGCGCCAGACGATATCTTCAGGTAATCCCAGATATTCCCCTGCAAGACGCACCTCGTCTTTGAATAAATCTCGCAAGGGTTCTACAAGCTCGAAGCCCAGTTCCGCAGGCAGCCCCCCGACATTATGATGAAGCTTTATGCTCGCCGTCGGCCCGCTTTCGCCTGCACCTGATTCGATAACATCAGGATATAATGTCCCCTGTGCAAGAAAACGGGCACCCGGAATCTTCATTGCCTCGGATTTGAAGGCGTTGATAAATTCGGCACCAATTCTTTTGCGTTTTTCCTGCGGATTGATAACACCTTTCAGTGCGGTAAGAAACTGCTTGGACCAGTCCACCACACGCAAATCCAGGCCGAAATGGTCGCGGAAAGTTGACACGACCGACTGCCTCTCGTTTCTGCGCAATAAACCGTTATCGACGAATATGCACACAAGATTGTTTCCCACCGCCTTATGGACAAGTGATGCGACAACCGATGAATCCACTCCGCCTGACAATCCGCAAATCACTTTGCTTTCCCCCACTTGTTTGCCAATCGCCTTGACGGCCTCATCGACAAAGTCGCTGACCTTCCAATCCCCTTTGCATCCGCAGATATCATAGAGAAAATTTTTCAGTATCGCTGTGCCCTTCGGGGTATGCGAGACCTCCGGATGAAACTGCACACCGTAAAATTTCGTTTTCTTGTGCCTTACGGCTGCGAAGGGGCAGCTGTCTGTGTATGCCAGCTTCACAAAATCGGCCGGCAAGTCTCCTACCTGATCACCGTGACTTGCCCAAACCGTTATCGTATCGGGCAGGTTCGCGAACAATTCTTTTTTTTCGATGATAGTTAAATTTCTTCGGCCGTATTCACGCGCCTGT
>JBFZBH010000055.1:0-7019 GCA_041308525.1 Phycisphaerae bacterium
AGCCTGAGGTTGATAAAATATCGCACTAAGGTCAAGCTGCTTTGCTTTATAATGCTCGACAGCTTTGCGAACATTGAGTCTTTCTGTCCTTCCAATCATCTCGTCGAAATTTCTAAAGCCAAGATGCGTCATAATCTGCCGGACTTCCTGCGAGACAAACATCATAAACCGCTGAACATATTCAGGCTTGCCGGCAAATCTTTTTCGCAATTCCGGATCCTGGGTCCCGATACCGAACGGGCAGGCTCCCTCGTGACATTTCCGAAGAAGCACGCAGCCCAGTGACACAAGGGCAGCTGTCCCAAAACCGAACCTGTCCGCACCGAGCATAGCACCGACAACTACATCCCTGCCTGTTCGAAGCTGGCCATCGACCTGCACCCTGATACGGTCGCGAAGACTATTCATAACCAAGACCTGCTGGGTTTCAGCAAGGCCAAGCTCCCAGGGACATCCTGTATGTTTTATTGATGAAAGCGGGCTGGCACCTGTGCCTCCATCGAAACCGCAGATAACAATTTCGTCTGCTCCACCCTTGGCGACCCCAGCAGCGATGGTTCCGACACCAACTTCTGAAACAAGCTTGACCGAAACTTTGACACCCGGATTTGCACACTTCAGGTCGTAAATAAGCTGTGCAAGGTCTTCAATTGAATATATGTCGTGATGAGGCGGCGGTGATATAAGTGTAACACCAGGCGTCGAATATCTTAACGCTGCAATTTCATCAGTAACTTTATGTCCCGGCAATTGGCCGCCCTCACCGGGTTTTGCACCTTGTGCTATCTTTATCTGAAGCTCTTTTGCATTGATAAGGTAATTTATTGTTACGCCGAACCTGCCGCTGGCGACCTGCTTTATTCCGCAATTCTTCGAATCTCCATTCTGCCCGGGATTATAACGCGAAGGGTCTTCACCGCCTTCCCCTGTATTACTCATCGCGCCGAGCCTGTTCATCGCAACCGCAAGGCACTCGTGAGCTTCCTTGCTTATCGAGCCGTGGCTCATTGCGCCTGTGCAAAATCTCTTCACGATATTTTCTGCAGGCTCTACTTCCTCTATCGGGATCGACTGCCCCTCAACAAATTCAAAAAGACCGCGAAGTGTAAAAAGATTACGGGCCTGTTCATTAACGGCTTTTGCATATTGTTCATAAGCATTCACATCATTCAACGTAACGGCCTGCTGAAGCTTCGATATTGTCACAGGATTCCAAAGATGCCTCTCCCCGTTTTTCCTGAAATGATATTCACCGCCAAAGTCAAGCTCGAGCGCCCCTGCAGGGCGCTGGACGAAAGCCGCCTGATGTCTTGCAATCGCCTCCTTTGCAATTTCCTCAAGACCAATTCCGCCGATTCTTGAGCTTGTGCCGGAAAAATATTTATCGATAAACTGTCGGTTCAAACCAATTGCCTCGAAAAGCTGTGCGCCGTTATAGCTGCGAAGCGTCGAAATGCCCATCTTGCTCATTGTCTTGAGGACACCTTTTTTTAAAGCAGCGATGTAATTATCAGCTATCTGAACTGCCTCCATTCTGGATGGCAACTCTCCGCTTCTAAGCATTTCATCGAGGGCCTCGAAAGCAAGATAAGGATTTACCGCATTGGCTCCGAAACCGCATAGAAGGCAAAAATGCATGACCTCACGGGGCTCTGCACTTTCGACAATCAGGCCGGCTTCGCCGCGTAAACCGCAATCAAGGAGGCTGTGATGGACGGCAGAAACCGCCAGCAATGAAGGAACAGGCGCCTTATCAGCCGAAACTCCGCGGTCGCTTATAATAATCAATGATGCGCCGTCCTTAATTGCTTCTTTTGCAGATTCGATTAACTGCTCAAGACCCTTTTGAAGGGCTCCGAACGAATTTTCAGAATCAGCATCGAACAAAGCCGAGATTGTCACTACCTTGAAGTCATCCCTATTGACCATTCTCAATCGCTGGAGGTCCTCGTTTGTCAGTATCGGATGTGGAAGTTTCAATTGGCGGCAGTGCCCAGGTGTCTCTTCGAGCAGATTCAGCTTTTTGCCTGTAAAAATCATAAGGCTCATAACAAGCCCTTCGCGCAGCGGGTCAATCGCAGGATTTGTCACCTGTGCAAAAAGCTGTTTGAAATAATCGAACAATAACCGAGGCCTGTCCGACAATACAGCAAGCGGTGTATCTGTCCCCATCGAGCCGACAGGCTCCTGACCGTGAAGCGCCATCGGCAATAAAATCATCTTTAATTCCTCGCGAGTATATCCGAAAACCTTCATTCTTTGGAATATGGTTTCCGGGTCGCTTTTCACGAGCCTGGGCGAATCAAAAAGTCCGCGAAGCTCTATCCGATTCTCTTCGAGCCATCTTCGATAGGGCTTTTGGCGGGCGACTTTGCTTTTTATTTCGTTGTCAGTAATTATTCTTCCCTCGACGGTATCTACAAGGAACATACGGCCGGGCTGAAGCCGGCCTTTCTGGCGAATCTTCTCTGGCGGGAATGTCACAACACCTGCCTCGCTTGCCATAATTGCAAGTCCATCGGTAGTCACCAGATAACGGCAGGGTCGCAATCCATTTCTATCCAGAGTGCCGCCGATAATACGCCCATCTGTAAATACCATGGCAGCCGGGCCGTCCCATGGTTCCATTATAGAAGCATGATATTCATAGAACGCTCGCTTATCGATACTGATATGATACGTAGAGCCAAAGGCCTCCGGAATCATCATCATAATAGAATGAGGCATACTTCTGCCCGAACGCACGAGCAGTTCGAGTGCATTGTCAAAACACTCTGAATCACTGCCTGCTGGATTAAGGACCGGAAACAATTCATTGACTTCACAATCGAACAATTTGCAGGCCATCTTCGGCTGACGGGCAAGCATATGATTGCGGTTACCGCTGAGTGTGTTAATTTCCCCGTTATGAGCTATGCATCGAAACGGTTGTGCAAGCTTCCAGTTCGGAAATGTGTTTGTGCTGTATCGCTGATGCACGATTGCAAGCGCTGATTTCACACGCTGCTCGGAAAGGTCAGGATAATACGAAAATAGCTGCCAGGCCATAAACATCCCTTTGTAGCAGATGGTCCTCGAAGAAAGTGACACAACATAGAAATCCTCAGCCTGTTTTCCTAAAGTGTCCCGGACAATTTTCTCGGCCCTTTTTCTCGCCAGATATAAACGTATCTCAAAGGCATCACTTTCAAGACCGTTTCCGTCGACAAATATCTGTTTTATAGCCGGCTCAGCAGCGAGTGCGATCTTCCCCAGGCAGTCATTCGTTACCGGCACATCTCTATACCCAAGTATCTTCATTCCATAATGTTCGATTGCCTCCTCGAATATTCTATCACACCGGTCTCTAATTTCCGGTAATTGTTTAGGAGCGAATACAACACCAACTGCGTATTTTTCCGGCTCAGGTATTGAAAAGCCCAGCCTTCGTACTTCCTCTTTAAAAAATTCGTGAGGAATCTGGAACAGGATTCCTGCGCCGTCGCCTGTCATCTGGTCTGCTGATGCAGCGCCGCGATGCTGAAGATTTATTAAAATTTCCTTGCCGTACTCGATGATGGAATGGTCTCGCTTGCCCGAAATATTGACAACCGCACCGATACCGCAGGCATCGTGCTCATAGCGACTCTCATAGAGACCCTGATTTTCAAAAATATCGGATGCGAATCCGGGTTAATACCGAAGAAGGTTACATCTTCAATCTTCTCAAAAAATTTCACTGTCGTAAGTGCAAAAAGGGTCCGTTCGATTCCAACGCCGCCGCCGAAGGTTTCAGGAAACAGGCTGTTCCCTTTTCCATCCTTCTGTGCAGCAGCCATCAGGAACGGGCCGTACCCGTCAAGCTCATTTATGTTTTCAAGCTCCCCGTTTACCATCTTCGGCCTCACTGATATAACATTGTTATCAATAAGCCGCTCGATAATCGGTTCATAAAGCCACTCTCTGATTGCACCTGACAATATTTCATAAGCATCACCGTATTTGCCGGTTTTGCGCTGAATGGACTGAGCGCACATATCGTAGTTGTAAACCATATCCGATGTAAAATCTGCAAGAGGTATCTTCGAACCATCAGCATTCAAATAAGGATAGATTAGGTCATAGTTCTCTCGCAGCAGTCCTGTGATCCAGAAAAATTGAGTTCCTGCCTGCTGACCGAGTTTTGCTTCTAAGCCTGCAGCACCGTATTTTGCCGCAGCCTCATCTTTCTTGAATCGCGGGAAGGGCGACTTGGGCACTTCCAGTGCAACACCGAGTGCCTTTAAATCTTCCTCATTTTTTTCCGCAACAGCTTTAATTGCAGAAATTATAAGCTGCTCGAAGAAGTCGAGTGCCTTGTCCATATCCTCTTTCAGTATCTGCTGAACCTTTTTCGTATCGTTCAGATACTCATCGAGAGAAACACCCCGGTTGCGGCGCATTTCGACATCCATCTGGGAAAAATCGCAGATATATTTTCCTCTCTGGTGTCCCGTAGGGCTTTCAATCTCGAGACGGATATTCGGCGAATCGACAAATATGCCCCTGAATTTCGGATTCATACACGCCAGAAACTTCGAATATATCATCGAATGAGTCAGCTTGTATTCATGCCCCTTGTAGCTGATTGAGGGGACATGTTCGACATCGTGGGCAAGCGGATCCGTGACAGGGCTCATCGACACTTTTTCCAAATTGAAAAGACCATAGTTAGTCAAAAAGTTGTGCATTGAGTTGACAAACGTTGTCCGGATTGCCGATGCATGATACAATGCATCGCCGCACCACTTTGCAGTGTAATTTCGCCGCAGGAAATCATCGAATGATTGCCCGCTTTCTTTAAGAGCCGCCTGAAAGTTATAAAGGCTCTGCGCTATTGGTTCTTCGTTCTTGAACATTGTTTTTCCCCTTAATCACAATCTGAATTTTTTTTCACTTTCTTAACAGTCATAATATAAATGGAACTCATACGGGTGCGGACGCAGTGCCATTTCATCGAGCTCCTTTTCTCTTTTCCATTGAATCCAGGTCTCTACCAGGTCATCAGTAAAGACACCGCCTTCGGTTAGGAACTTATGGTCCTTTTCAAGGGCATCGATTGCCTCGCTCAGGCTCCCCGGCGCCTTTCCGGTTTTCGCCAGTTCTTCCTTCGAGAGCTCGAAGACATCCACATCCATGGGTTTACCGGGTTCAAGTTTGTTCCTGAGTCCATCGACAGCAGCCATAAGCATCGCCGCAAATGTCAGATAGCCGTTGCAGCTCGGGTCCGGGCAGCGAAACTCCACACGTTTGGATTTCGGGCTTGGAGAATACATCGGAATTCGGCAGGCCGCCGATCGGTTGCGGGCGGACATGCACAGGTTCACCGGCGCCTCGAAGCCGGGCACAAGCCTGCGGTATGAATTCGTCGTTGGTGCCGCGAATGCCAGAATCGCAGGTGCATGTTTAATCAGGCCTGCAATCGCATGCATAGCCATGTCCGATAGACCTGCATAACCTTCGCCGGCAAACAGGTTGACTCCGTTCTTCCAAAGGGAAAAATGCGTGTGCATGCCGCTGCCGTTATCTTCGAAAATAGGCTTGGGCATAAATGTTGCTGTTTTGCCATGGCGCTTCGCAACGTTCTTGACAATATATTTATACCACATCAGTTTGTCAGCCTGCTCGACAAGCGGCGCGAACAGCATATCGATTTCAGCCTGTCCGCCTGTTGCAACTTCATGGTGGTGCTTCTCTACCACAATCCCGACCTTCTGCATTTCCTCAACCATTTCGGCACGGATGTCCTGCTGGGTATCGGTAGGGCTTACCGGAAAGTATCCGCCTTTGTATGATGGTTTATAGCCAAGGTTAGGCTCTTCGAATCGGGCGGTGTTCCAGGACCCTTCCGCAGAATCGATTGCATACATTCCTGTGTGCTGGTTCTGCTCGTATCGAACTTCGTCAAAGATAAAAAATTCAGGCTCAGGGCCGTAATATGCTGTGTCCGCAAGTCCGCTGTTTTTAATAAACTCCTCTGCCTTCCTTGCGATATTTCGGGGGTCGCGGTTATATTCTTCGCGGGTAATCGGGTCCACAATATCCGCAAGAACGCTTACCGTAGGTTTGGCAAAAAACTGGTCTATTACAACCGTTGAGAGGTCCGGGACGGCCATCATATCTGACTGGTGAATCGGCTTCCATCCCCGTATGGACGAGGCATCGAAACCAAGACCTTCCTTAAGGGTCTTCTCGTCTAAAAATTCTATAGGGAACGTGCAGTGCTGCCAGGTGCCAAGCAGGTCTGTAAATTTCAAATCGGCCATCTTCGCATTGTGTTTTTTTGCAAACTCGAAAAATTCTTTTGGATTCATTAATTCACCTCATTAAAAGTAAGTTTATAATTGTTATTCCTCTATCCTATCGCCATTCCCCCTCGCTCACCCGTGCGGATACGGATGCACTCGGGAAGGTCAAGCACGAAAATCTTTCCATCGCCAATCTGTCCGGTCTTTGCCCCTTCGATAATCGCACTGATAGTTCGTTCAGCGAAATTATCATTAACCGCTATTTCCAGTCTGACTTTTTTCAGCAGGTTCACTTCGATATCCACGCCGCGGTAAGACTCCTGATAGCCTTTTTGCTGCCCGCAGCCAAGAGAGTTGGTCACCGACATCTTGTAAACCTCCTGTTTATAAAGCGCCTGTTTTACGTCGTTTAGTTTGTGCGGCTGAATGTAAGCAATAATCAGTTTCATATCTTTTTCTCCATCAGGAAAATTTTTATCATTGCAGCAAAAACCCGTAATAATCGCTCTGCCCGCCGATGTGTTGACAGATACCGACTGACCTCCGACAGTGTGTCCGGGCGTAAAAATCACGTCAATGCCGTCTGCAATCGTTGCGTCTCCGCTGACTTCGATAATATTTACGCCTTCCAGAATATCCGGATAGTATCTGTGGTCAAGGGGATGAGGATTTAAAAAGAATTCGTATTCCTTTTTTTGAACGTAAACCTGCGCATTGGGACATTTGTAATCGTTTTCGCAATGATCGTTGTGC
>JBFZBH010000056.1:0-7018 GCA_041308525.1 Phycisphaerae bacterium
CGGGCACAGGTACATATATATAGTTGTGGTTCTGCTGAAATCGAAGATTCTGGCAGATGAGCCGCTGTCGGTCGAGAAATCAACCACTCCCGTAAAAGTGCAGTTTGTCAAAGAAGAGATAACTGAGCCTATCGGCATGCTGACGTAGTCATCGACTCCATCGAGGGATACCTGTCCAGAACCGTCCAGTGAGGCGCCGCCGAAAATCTCTGCGCTGTTCCACCCGTAGGGGTCGAAGGCTATGGTGCCGCCGGACTCATCGAAACTCCAATAACCAAGCAGGTTTGCATCGACATTCAGATAAGGCATTTCATACAGCCAGTCGGCAGTGAACAACTGAAGGTCGGTACCATTAACAATGCCGTTATCATCAAGGTCTGCAGCACAACCGGTGACCGCTGACATAGTTGCCGATTCAGCTGTTTCATTGCCGTATCTGTCCTTCATTTTAACGGTGTATTGATACTCGGTCGAGGGCAGCAAGCCGTAATCGGTAAATTCCGGGTCTGCCTGCCAGCCGCTGTCTGAACCGCCCTGCTGACCGGTTATCTCAGTAAAATAATACTGGACCTGGCCGGAAGGATCATAACCTGTCGTAGCTGCCATTGTAATCTTCGATTTGCCTATCGCCGTTGGAGCAATCGCAAATGTCGCCGGATTCGGAGTCGGCGGATTGATGTCTCCGACACTGTACTTGTCATAAATAAATACGTCCTTCATCAAGCCGTCGAAGTAATACTTAACACTGCCGGTATCCATCGCAAAGCCGATTCGGTAATTTTTACCTGCTATGTCATTCTCCGAACCCGTATATGTCGTAGATTTCTTTAACAGGTAATCAACATATAATTTGGCGCTGCTGCCGTCGAAAGAAACCGTAATTGTCTGCCACTGGTTCAGCGTTACATAAACACCCGTCCTCCAGAACCCGACGTTATCAAGCCTTACCACTATTTCCCTGTTATCGAGTCCGAAACCGCTGCCTTCGAAAGAACCATTGCTCTCATCGGAGGAATCCAGAACGCCCTCATAGTAGCTGACATTATCAGAGGTGCGCGGATAAATTGTTGCTTCGAGGACCCGAGTCACACCGTTTCGAACTCCTGACTGGACCTCTGTTGTTGCTCCGTCGAAATTCTGTTCGACACCATAATAGAACAAACCGATACAGTTGCCAGCCCTGCGGATTTCATTACTAAGTTCAGTTTGTGTCAAAACGACATTATAAAATCTTGCATCTTCAACATCTCCCTGGAATAAATTTCCCGACCAGTCTCTGCCTATATAGAAAGCTTCCGGCTGCGTGTAATCATTCGGACCTAAACAATCATCCGGTGCAAGCGAAATCGAAGCTGAGGCCTCAGGTGCGCCATTGACATAGAGGGTTCCTGAAGTGCCGTTTAATGTCACAGCCAGGTGCGTCCATATGCCGGCTGGTATTGTAGTGGTTGATAAAAGCTGCTTTGTAGTTGTTCCATTCGTTATTGTAAATTTTGCCTTGCCTGTGCCGTCAAGCTCAAGTTTAAGATATTTTGTTGCCGAACCGCCCATAAACCACAAAGGCTTACCAATACTGCTCACTGGTTTTACCCAAAGCCCGTAAGTGGCAGCGGCAAAATCACACAGGCTCCTGTCCAGCACTACGTAATCATCAGTAGCATCGAGCCTGAGTACTTTGCTGCTCATATCTGAATCATCTACTCGTGTTGGTGTCCCACGAAGGACTGCATGCTGGTCTCCGAATTCATCCCACCAAATTTGTCCGTCGGTCTCTTCCGTTCTATAAGAGGCAACAAGCCCTCGAGGCTTGGCCTTTGTGCTGACCCAATACGGAATATACCAGCCTCCCCAGGGAACATGACAGAAATGCACACCATCAGACAAGGTCTCGGCCATCGAATAATCATAACTTAGGATTGCAGTACCGGAAATCGTACCTTCCCAGGGCGTTGTTATACCGCGGGCTATGGACGAGCTTTGCATCTTTGTTGAACCAAATAAATGAGCGTAGTCTTCGACAACCGATGTCCCTTCTGCAATGGTACTGTCAGCTAAAACTGCCCTGTCGCGGACCTTCGCATAGTTTCTGGCTATTGCATTATCTCTAAGAACTGCATATCCTGACACCGTTGCATAATTCTGAACTTTTGCTGAGCCCATAATTACTGCGTAATCTTCCACGCGTCCATAACTTTCCACCCTTGCACTTCCCAATACCATTGCATTGGGCCCTACCCAGGCTGTGCTTGCCACATAAGCGGAGTTGTCTTTCCAGCCGCCGCCCTGGGCAGATGGCAAGTATGCACCGGTACCTTTCGCCCATTGCAGCTGCCTCTTTGCTGGTGTCGCACCTACTATTCGAACTTCATAAGGATAATGAAGCCTGTCGGAATGTTTATCAACCGGAAATCTGTTATCTGTCCATTCAAGGTTTAGTGAATCATTGGTCGGTGTTGCTACAACAAACAGATAGACCTTTGTCTCTCCTGCGTTCAGCGTAAATGATTGAGTCCCCGGTGACCATACATCACTGTATCGAACTGCTCCTGATGTATGCATAGCCGCCAAAGACCATCGCCACCCTTCGGTGCCCCCCTTAACATCGAGACCTGAGAATTCCACCGTTACCGTCGTATCAGTGGGGTCAAGCTCGTGATACATATAAGCGAACCTCTCCGGCGACCTCTCAAACGGTGCCCTCCACCAGCCGGGCTTGTCCTGAGACGGTATCAGAAGTGAGCCGGTGATGTAATACCACCAGGCCTTATTGTTGGCTGAGCTCCATAATTCTGTTGCCATTTTTGCTCCATCAGGAAAGTCCAGAAATGGCCAGTGACGAAGGCCGAATGTCACTACATCCGCAACATTGTATCCTCCCGGCAGCAGGTCAGAGAGTTTATCGTAAACTGTTTTTTCACCAGTTCCCTGATACCATAGTTTTGCTGCTAAGTATGGGTCGAGCCCTAAGTCATCTGCATAATCCTGCAGGGCCTGATGAATCCTGTAGTCAGCATAAATCAATCTTCCATGGTCCTGCCTGAATGTGCTGTACTCAAAAGGAGATATTCCTATATTCGTCGGATGGCTCCCTAACGGACCCGAAAAATGCATATTCCGTGCGTTCTGCAAATGGTTTGCGTGTGATTCCCAGTGACCTCCTGTAAGAAAGTTTATCTGATGGCCGTCAAATACATGGCCATATTCGTGAGGCACCGGATTTCCCCATCCCTCATCACCCAAACCGTATCCGGGCACATTAAAATATCCCCATCCTTCATGCCCGCCCATCCAGAAACCTCCCCACCACGTTGTCTGGTTAGTTTTATACCTGTTGCCGTTTCGCCGCCACAAATCCCAGCTCTGGCAGGGTTCTACGAAACCAAGCTTTTTCGTATAAACCTGGTACGATTCCTCCATCATCCTTAATGCCCGTCTTCCCATAACTGTCGGATTAAAACCCGGATTTTCAACATACGACTGGGCCGACCACCAAATCACTGCATGCTTCGATTCCATCTTGCTGCAGCTTGCAAGATTTTCACCGGTATAAAAATTAAGCGTTGTATTGACCAGCAGAACATCTCCGGGCAAATCGCCAACCTCAACATAGTCGATGTAAAATATCTGGCCGTTTCCTGAATTGCCGAGCGGAAATACCCGAAGGTCGCGAAGCGTATCTCTCCACCACATCACAAGCCCCAAATCCAGCCTGTATGAATGCCAGTTACCGTCCTTGACAATCAGGCTCGACGGTATCGTAAACATTCGGCTCGAAGCATAACCTGTATTGGCAGTCGTGCCGAAATAAATGATAATATCATCATTAAAAGTGCTGGGGACCTTAATTCTTATCTGAAGATAATCAAAATAGCCGAAGTCCAAATCCGGACCGCCGCCAAAGTTGGATTTCTGAACATAAGGTGAAGCACCGCTTCCAGTGCCCGTTAAATAACCCCCTGTCGAAGCAAGGCCCGATACACTGCTGCCGGTCCAACCGTCCAGATTCCCTGCCGTTGCCCACTCGCCCACAATGAAGCTGTTCATTAGCCTGTCTGGCGGGTCAACGGTGTAAAAGACATCCTCCGCCAGCGCCGGCATGCCCATTGAAAGAAAAACAAACAAAATTCCCAGTGTCAAAAACAAAGACTTAATTTTTTTCACGACATTTCTCCTGTCAGAATAATTAATTCTTTTCCAAGCTTACTTTTTGCAGTTCCAGCCACCCAAATTGAGGAAGCGACCACCATTTCATAGTTGCACATATATTTATACCATATTTATGCAAAAATGTCACGCTAAAAACCTTATAAAGGCCGGTTTTTTGGCTGAAATTGGCGGTAAAAACCCTATATTTCATAAAATTCATACAATTAGCTCGAAAAATATCTTCATACACTAAAAGCCTGCAGCAAATCTGGGTTCTTAATATTTATAAATTCCACTTCCACCCTCCATTTAAACGCTACGCTCCTCATTTTTGATTTGTTCAGGAAGTCCTGTTTATTGATGAAAAACCTTTAACTGGGAGGTGGTGCCGGAACAACAAGAACTGAAATTGAAGGTGAATATTTTATATTTCCGAGCGAATCCTCGGCCCGCAATCTCAAAATGTGCCATCCGAGTTCTAATACCTGCCAGTTAAAACTCCAGCCGTCAGATGACTCTGTATCCTCTCCAATTTTTATATTGTCAACAAAAAATTCCACCTTAATGACCGCTCCCAATGTGCTTACTGCCTTAGCAACTATTGGAAGGCCAGCCATCTCTATTCCTATGTGTGCCTCGTCGGGAATGTTTATTATTTCGAGTCCCATTGAACCGCAAGCGAGCCAGTTTTCTGCAAAGACTGCGAAGTCTTCGAAGCCCACGGACAAATCATAATAAAGATTTTCCGGGCTGTTGAAGTCTTCCGACAGCCAGCAGGCAGCGAATCTCCAAAGGTCGTTAATATCTACACAGCCGTTATGATTGAAATCCCCTTTCGGTTCGTCATCGAAGAGTATTATCTCAGCAGACATAGACGGGCCGACATTGTATGCGGCGGTATCCAGAAGGGTCAATTTTACTGTCTTATCGCTTTCGTCATTGATGTCATCGATGCCGATTATCTGGATTTGTGCAAAAGCCGAGCCTGCAGGAATAGTAAGTGTATTGCCATCCGGCTCTGTCACATAATCGCTGCCCCGAACCGCAGTTCCTGTTATCGCATACTGAACATTCAGGTTCTTTATTGTCGAATTACGGGTAATTGTAAATATTCCATTTTCCCCTCCCTCGACGGCCTCCTCATTATCGGCCTGCACATCTGCAATATTGGAAGGAAGATTGACATCCACACCCGGATCGCCCTGAAGATTCATAACATAAAACGTCCATCTCTCCCAGGGATTATCCATTCGGCATGCAAGCTTGTGGGTGTAAAATAATTCACCGATATTGGGCATTTGTCCCTCGACGACATACTCCAGAAATCTCTCGTTAAGCTCCTGTGCAATGCCGCTCCAGTTGACTCGGCTGTTGCCCATATAGACGATGCAGCCGCCGCTTGCGTTGCGAATCATCGCTTCGCTCAGGCAGGGTTCACGAAGGTCAAATCCCCCTGTCAGGCAGGCGCCTGTGTGCCAGAAATTCACCATTCCGTAAAGCTGCGGTGCGTTGCCCGCATTGATAGGCCCGCCGATATCTGTTCCGTATTCGCTGCCGTGACCGAAATGATGGACTATGTGCCAGCCTTCGCTCAAACGGTTCACAACCGCTGATGAGGGCATACTGTAAACCCTCGTGGCCGCGCCCGAGCCGTTATTGTCCCAAGAATTCAAGGTATCAAACATCATCTTGACCTGAGTGACAGGCCAGTTGGCAGCACAGATAATGTCTTTATAATCTTCACGCCCCCAGATTTCAGCATCGCTTACAATCGGATGCATTGCATCTCGAAAAGCGATATGGCCGTCGCAGACCGTCCAGGCGGGCCGGCTTGAACCTTCGTAAAGGTCCCATCCCTCCCAGCCGCCCATAAGTATCCTGTGGGCAAAATCTTCATTGAAATTATTGTCGTAATTTATGACCTTGTTGACATAAGCAGTCGCCTGACTTGCTGTGCGGACGGGAATTCTGCCAACATAAACATCGGCGTAGATATCGAATTCATCATGAGTGGATACGCCGCCGACATCAGCTTCGCCGTAAACACCATTGTTGTTCCACTGGTCCCACGAGCCATCGAGGCCTGCGTAATACATATCGGTTGGTAAATCAGTTGTAGCATCAGAGCCGATAATGATATAACAATTTCTGTCCGGAAGAAGCGTATCATCGCCGCCGAGCACGACGAATGTCGTGCCGTAATTATTGACATAATCAATGATGCAGTTTCGAATCTTCATCTGAATGTCGGCGCCGGTGTAATTGGTGCTGATAAATTCCTTGGTGACAATCTGCGTGTCCCAGCCGTTAAAAGAAGCCCTGTGGTTCGCCAGCGGCTGAAATGCGGTGACCAGGCTTTGCGGCGTAATAATAAGATAATCAACAGCACCTTCTCCCGGCGGATTAACAGCCATTATCCCAACATCTGCAGAATCGGTAGATTTCAATAAAATTTTGTCAGGATTTCCTATATTGGCATTATCACCAAGAACGGGGCGAGTATCTTTCTGGTCTGGATTAATTACAATCCTTTTAACATTCTTTTCGAAAATTTCGCTGTTCCCTTTCGGGGCGATTTCCCGAATATCTGATAAACGGTACTGGACTTCCACTGATATTTCTGTTGCCAGATAAAGCTCTCTTTTTTTCGCAAGGTATCTCAGTGGACAAAGTTTCAGCTCCGCAAAACACCAGCCGCGCATCTTTTGGGTGCCGCTTATCAAATACGCAGACTCATCCGGCAAAATACGGCTGCCGGAATACGCATCGGCAACCGGCTCAATCCACTTTGGATTCTCCGTCGCACTAACAGCTCGCGGCGGCTGAAGTGGATAGGGATAAATATCCCTGCCAATTAATATCTCGGAAGCCT
>JBFZBH010000057.1:0-6995 GCA_041308525.1 Phycisphaerae bacterium
GGCCTGCCTTCCTGTTTGTCCGCCTCTGAGCGAATTGCTGCAGCAATATTTTGTGCCAGCATTGTTTCGTGCATCAGCAAATCCTCGGAAGTTCCAGTCCATAGGGCATCTGGACAATTCTTCTGCCGCCGATTTTCGTAATCATTTCAACAGCGGGGACATCCTGTGTTTCCAGGATTGTTCCGATTATGCTCGCCACTTTGCCTAAAGGATGTTGCCTGCAAATTTTTACACAGTCATCAGCAGATTCAGCCGAAACTATCGCAACAAATTTTCCCTCGTTTGCCACACCGAGCACATCGAGGCCGAGAACATCTGCCGCTGCCTGTACCGTCGGATTGATTGGAATAAGGTTTTGGTCTATTTCGATGCTCAAGCCGGTCTGTTTGGAAATTTCATTTAAGGTCGCAGCCAGTCCGCCCCTCGTCGGGTCGCGCATAAATTTGATTCCTTTTATGCTCTCGAGCAGCTTGCAGGTCAGCTTTGCTATTCCGGCACAATCGCTGTTCATCTCCGTTTCGAATTTAATTCCCTCGCGCTGCGAAATAATGGTCATGCCGTGGTCGCCGATTGTCCCGCTCAGTAGGACTTTGTCACCCGCCCTGATTTTACTAAAGCCCAGGTCGGCTTCATCCATTCTGATGCCTATGCCGGCAGTATTGATGAAAATCTTGTCAGCAGAGCCTGCTTCGACTGTCTTTGTATCACCGGTGACAATACTGATTTCATTTTCCTCTGCTGTCTTTTTTATGCTCTCCAGAATCTTTTCAAACAGCTCAATCTCCAAGCCCGTTTCGATAATAAAAGAAAGCGAAAGCGCCAGCGGTCTGGCGCCCGAAACAGCAAGGTCGTTTACCGTACCGCAGACCGCCAGCTTGCCGATATCGCCGCCGTTAAAAAATAGCGGCTTTACGACATAGCTGTCGGTTGTAAAGCAGATCGATTTGGATGAAAGCTCAAGACGAGCCGCATCGTTTAGTTCTGAAGGCATTTCTTTGGCGAGATGAGGCAGGATTGTTTTCCTGATAAGCTCGTCCGACAACAAGCCCCCGTCACCGTGTGCAAGCAGAATTTTCGGCGCATCCGTGTTTCTCATCACGACTTTTTTCTCCTCGTGCCATATTTATAATAAGCCGCACATGTGCCCTCAGAGCTTACCATGCACGGGCCGACGGGGCTTTGTGGTGTGCACTTTTTTCCAAAAAGGCTGCATTCCGGCGGCCTAATTAGTCCGCAAAGGACCTCGCCGCACCTGCAGCCTTCCAATTCCGCATGCGGCGTCTCGGTTATATTATATCGCTGGTACGCATCAAATCTGCTGTATTTATCCTTAAGTTTAAGAGTGCTCTTATCTATTTTTCCCAGTCCTCTCCAGTAGCCGTCCGCCGCCTCGAAACACTCCGAGATTATCTGTTGTGCTTTTAGATTGCCTTTTTCAGTTACCGCCGCCTTATAAATCGATTTTGTTTCTGCTGCTCCTTCGACAAGCTGGTGGCAAATTTCTGCTAGTCCTTCGATTATTTGTATCGGTTCGAAGCCTGCCACGACACAGGGTCTTTTGAAGTCTCGCACAATTTCCTCGTAAGCACCGTAGCCTATTATAACGCTGACATGCCCCGGGCAAAGGAATGCATCAATCTTGTCATTTTTTCCGCTTAATAGTGCTCGCATTGCCGGCACAACCAGCTTATGCCCGCTCAATATACAGAAATTTTCAATCTTCTCCCTGGCCGCCTGCATAACGATAACGCCTGTTGCTGGTGCTGTTGTCTCGAAACCGACAGCAAGAAAAATAACCGTTTTGTCAGAATTGTCTTTAGCTATCTGAATTGCATCTTGGCTGCTGAATACAACTTTAACATTGTTGGCAGGCTGCCTTGTCTCCAAAGAACCGCCGTGCCCGGGCACCCGAATCATATCGCCGTAAGTTGCGATTAGAACATCTGATTTGTCCGCAAGCTCCAAAACCGTGTCGATATAACTTTGGTCTGTTACGCAGACAGGACAGCCGGGCCCCGATAAAAGATTTAAACCTTCGGGCAGCGTTGCCCTGATGCCGCTTCGGAAAATTGCCACCGTGTGTGTCCCGCAAACCTCCATTATGTTAATAGCACGCCCTTGTTTTTTACACGCCTCTGATATAAGGTTTTGTGCTTTGTAAATTCTGTCAAGCATAATTCTTGTTACCCCGAAATCTTGTTTGGTGTCTTATTATAATCATTGATTTCAGCGATAAGCTCCCACGTCTCTCTGGCCTCTTCCTCATCAACTATTGTTATCGCAAAACCTGCATGGACAAGGACAAGGTCGCCTAACTTTACATCTTTCAAAAGTGTGGTTTTTGCCTTGAAGTGGTTGCCCATAGCATCAACAACAGCGTTGTCACCTGTTAATTCTATTATTCTTGCTGGTATTGCAAGACACATCGTAACTATCCTTTCTTATTTCCTGCAAATCTTTACTGCAATGGCCGCCTGACCAAGAGCTATTCCGCCGTCATTTGCAGGCACATCTTTGTGAAATAATACTTTAAATTCATTTTCATTCAATAGTCTTATAAGCCGGTTCGTCAGATACCTGTTGCAGAACACACCTCCGCTTATTGCAGCCTTTTGAATGCCGGTTGCTTCTCTTGCTTCTTTCGCCATTGATAACAGGCCTGCTGCAAGACAATTTGCAAACTTTGCAGCAATAACCGGTGTGCCCGTGTGATTTCGAATGTCATCGATGATCTCTGTCATCATTTTTGTTATGTCGAACTTTATGATTTTTTCAGCCCCTTTGATAATTTCGAAGTCGTATGCTTCTTCTAAGCCTTTAAAAGTTGCCGCTTCCAGAGCCATAGGAAGCTGTGCCTCAAAATGATTGAAATTTCCCAGTCCCAGCATAGCTGCAACTGCATCGAAAATCCTGCCGAGGCTCGAAGTTTCGACAGTATTAACTTCTTTTTCAAGCTGTTCAGTTATTATTCTTAGTTTACTTATGTCCGGCTCGACCGGTTCAAGAATATCTTTTAATTTTTTCAAATCGAACTCTTCCTGGAATGTCTTTTTCAGAAGCCCTAAAAGCGGCCGTATTGCCTCCTTCGAAGCCTTGTCAGCACCTGCTAGCTTGTAATAAGACAAATGTCCGAATCTTTCGAATTTATCCAGTGACGCAATCAGGCACTCGCATCCCCAGACTGCCCCATCTGTTCCATATCCTGTGCCGTCCGCTGCAATTCCGATGACAGGCTCATCAAGATTGTATTCAGCCAAAACAGAAGCGATGTGTGCCCAGTGATGCTGGACCTGAAGTCTTTTATCGGCAGGTATTGTCATCGCATATCGGGTAGATAGGTAATTCGGGTGTAAATCGCATACAACCACTTTCGGCTTGACTTCGAAAAGCCCTGCCAAGTGTTTTATGGATTCAATGTAATGATGATATACTTCACCGTCTTCGAGGTCTCCGATATGCTCGCTTAAAATAAGCTGATTTTGTTTAGCAAAACAAAATGTATTTTTCAAATCAGGTCCTGCTGCAAAAATATCCGTTGCCGTTTCCTTAACTGTGAGAAAAGGCATCGGGACATATCCTCTTGCTCGTCTTAATATTGCTGGCTCTCCGTCAATGAAATGCATAATCGAATCATCGACCTGCCTGTAAATTTCCCTGTCGTGCATCAGAAAAACATCAGCAACTTTTCCGAGTTTGTCAATTGCCTTCTTGTTTTTGCAGATTAAAGGCTCATCGGAAATATTTCCACTGGTCATAACAAGAACTTCTATGCCTTCCTCTGCGAACAATAAATGATGAAGAGGTGCGTAACAAAGCATAAATCCCAATGTATCGAGGCCTTGCACAACCGATGACGCTATCGGGGAATCTTCTTTCTTCGGCAAAAGCACAATCGGGCTTTGAGGGCTCTTTAATAGTTGCTCTGCCTGTGTTAAAACTGTTGCATATTTTTTTATTGTTCCAATGGAGGATGCCATCATGGCAAACGGTTTATAGTCCCTTTTTTTCCGCTCCCTAAGCCTTAAAACCGCTTCATTATTCAATGCATCGACAGCAAGATGAAATCCGCCCACTCCTTTTATGGCAGCAATTTTTCCGGCCCGAAGCAATTCCGCAGTTTTACTGATGACCTTGTCCCTGTCTATTTCAATTGTTTTTCCATCGCTGTCAGCAAGCCAGATTTTAGGGCCGCATTGAGGACAGGCTACCGGCTGAGCGTGAAATCGCCTGTCTGCGATGTTCCTGTATTGACTTGAGCATTTACTACACATCTTAAAGACCGACATTGTCGTATTCGGCCGGTCGTAGGGTATAGTCTTCACGATCGAATATCTCGGTCCGCAGTTCGTGCAGTTTGTAAACGGGTACCTGTACCGAAAATCATTTTTATCCTCCATTTCAGAGAGGCAGTCGCTACACGCCGCAATGTCTGGTGTCACTTCAGAAAGGGCACTTCCCTGTCTTTCGCTTTCTCTGATGATAAATTGTGTATCATTTTGGACAACGGGAATGTCGGTTGAAACGCAGCTTTTTATGGTTGCAAGGGGAGGTCTGTCTGCATTTTGAAGCCTGTCGAGAAATTGTTTAATGTTTGCCTGCAATCCCTGAAGCTCGATAGTTACTCCCTTCGTGTCGTTGTAAACAAAGCCGGCAAGTGTAAGCTGGGTCGCTATCCTGTAAACTGCCGGACGAAATCCCACTCCCTGCACCCGTCCGCTGATAACTATACGCTGTCGTTTGATTACTGCCATTGTTAATGCTGTTTATTTTAACTGTGTATTTTCAAAACCGAATATCTTTTGAAATTTCGGAAACGTAAAAAATCATTTTTTCTTCGAGCTTTCTGCTTATATTATTACCCGGTTCGACTGCTTGAGGTTCGATTCCGAAAATTATTATTTCCCGGGGTTTTTCGCCCAGTAGCGCAGACATTTCTATTATCTTCAATATATCTGCCTCATGCAGTGATTGAACGGCAAGCTTTTTGATGGTTTCCGCTTCTTCGGGGACAAATCTTTTTAACGTTCCCGGCCCAGTATTCATATATGCACAATCAATGATTATAACTTTTTTACGGTTTGAAATCAAATGCAGCAGGTTTATTCCTGCTGTTCCGGCGTCGATGAATTCAGCGAAAGGGTATTTGTCACTGTCTTGAAGCAGCCGGTTTAGAATATGGACGCCAATCCCTTCATCAGACATCAGAGGATTACCCAATCCGGCCACTAAAAGCTCTTTTTTCATTTTAATCGGACTACTTTTTAAACCTGATATCGAGCATATGTGTAGAGCAGGATATGCACGGGTCATAAGCGCGGACTAACATTTCCAGTTTTTGCCTGACGGCATCCTCGCCCTCGTCGATTATTTGCGGAACGAGCTTTTCCATATCTTTTTGTATGTTGGCGTGGTTCTGATTGGTAGGTATGCACATATCAGCAGCGAGGCATTTACCGTTTTTATCGAATTCGTATTCGTGGAAGAGTATTCCCCGAGGAGCTTCTGTGCAGCCAGCGCCTCTTCCTGCTCTTACCTTGACTTTCACTTTTTCGCTTACCAGCCCTTTGGTAAGGATGCGGTCGATAAGTTTGATGCTTGCATGAAAAAGATGAACACATTCCACCAGTTGTGCTATTGTGTTCATATAGGGATTGCAGCAGCCTTTTTTAAGCGAAAACATTTTTGCAGTTTGTTTTGCTTCATCACAGAGCAGGTCAGCATTTATGTTGAATCTTGCAATCGCGCCGACCATATAACTTTCGCGGTGCCATTTCGCCCACTTTGCAGTTGACTGCTCTGTCATATATTCGTTGGCGACTTTCTGCCAATTTTTTACCGGCATCGCTTTATCTGTATCAGTTGAGGCAATATCGCCGTGGTAAAATGTATATGTCGGAGGATTTGTCTGCTTTAGCGATACGTATTCAGTTTCCCGCTCGAATTTCGGCAGGGCCGATGCGACCGACAGTACAACATCTGCCAGCGTGTGTATATCTTTAACAGTATTTTTCAAAGTTTGCTGTAATTGCAAAAGCTGTTCGGGTGTCGGGACTTTCGTAAATCCGCCCGGGATAATTGTTACCGGGTGCGTTGTCCTTCCTGCGATAAGGTCTGACCATTCATTGGCAATCCTGTGAATCCGTACGATAGTTTTTACCACATCTATGGCCTTTGAAACAAGCGGAACCACTGATGGTGCTCCGAAGAAATCCGGCGCTGCAAGGTATCCGATGTGAAGGCTGTGACTCTGCATCTGCTCGGAATAATGCATCAGGTGACGAAGCATGTCTGTCTGTTCGGAAACCTCGATGCCCAATGCATTTTCCACTGCCTTTATCGCACTGAGCGAATGGCTTATCGAGCATATCCCGCATATCCTGCTGACGATTGTTTGAATGTCTTCGTAGCTGTGACCGCGGACCATAGCCTCGAAAAATCGCGGCGCCTCCGGCACTTCCCATCTTATCTTCTCGATTCTGCCGTCTTTTGCGTTGACGACTATATTTCCGTGACCTTCAACCCTTGTTAAATGATGGACGTTAATATTTAGATTTTTACCCATTTGTATGCACCTGCTTACTTCCAAAAAGGTTCATTTTTCGTTTTAAAATTTCGACATCGAGTCCGTATCTTTCAATTACATCTTTTGCTGCATCGACATTCGGATTATCTATATATCCGCGGCAGCCGAAACATCTAAATCCAGATGATGGACACCTTGCACCGCAGCCTGCACGGATAATCGGCCCTAAGCAGACCTGCTCGGCCTCCCACAGACACATATTGCCTTTCAATTTACACTCAACACAGACCGGGTAAATCGGTATCTCAGGTTTTTTGCCTACAAGAAGTGAGCGAATCACATAGCTGAATTCCTTTCGGTCAATCGGACAGCCGTGAATGCAGTAATCTGTTGTAACAACCTCAGGCACGGACTTGGTAAAGTCTGTCTCAAGATGCGGCATATTTGCATCTTTTCCATAAGCACATTTTTT
>JBFZBH010000058.1:0-6933 GCA_041308525.1 Phycisphaerae bacterium
GACAATAGTTTTTTGATTGGAGGGGAGAGTAAAAAAATGGTGTCTATACGTATAGACATTATGAAACGAAAAGGAGAATCTCGTTATGGACAAATCGAAACTATCGAAAATAGGATAAATACTTATTAAAAAACAATTTTGCACGCCTGAACAAATCAGGCAGGCCCTCGACATCCAGAAGGTTATGCAGATTAAAACAAAAATCGGTGCAATTCTAATGGAACTCTGATATATAAAGAAAGAACAGCTTGAAAAAACACTCGAAGAGCAATCGAAAGAACCCGTTAAACTTCCCAAAAGCTGGAAAGATTAAACTGCAAACCATCGAAACTGTCTCAATGAACGCATAAAGAGGACAAATGTTGTATAAAATTTACTTCCAGCAGACTGTAAGTGTCTGCAGGTCAGAACAGTTGGCAGATTTGTCACAGGCCGTAGAATTTTTCGCTGCACTGATAGATAATATCACTTCCGCAGCACCATTGACCGGAACATAAACACCATCAGAAACAAATTCGCAATCATTCCAAACCATAACCTCCCTGCCCGCCGCCTGCGTTGCGGTCCTGCCGCAGTAAAGAACATACCGCAATGAAAGCGGATTGCCTCCATTCGACAGGGCCGCTGCTCCGGCACCTGCTGCGATAATTTCCACATCGCTGTTGGTATAGAGTATAACTGATTTTGTCTCATCAGGATTTTCTCTTCCCGGTTCGGCTTCTTCCATATTTGCCGATTTGGTATTAATCCCCCACTCAGCAGAATCCTCCACAACGCAGGAAATTTGACAGGATGCGAGTACAGGCAAATGCCCCGCCGGCGCAAAATGCGCCGGGAACAAAAAAAATGAAAAACTCAATATCAGCGAAACAAAATGCCGGTCCATTCTTAATCAACCTCCTGCCGAAAAAAACATTATCTGCCGCTGACTTATTTTATCAAAAAAAGACCCGTCAAGTCAACATCTGAAGCCTAAAATGATGCCTTGCCATCCCTAAAGTCTTATAAAAACTTAATAAAAGCCAATGCAGATAAATCATTTTTCACCAAGCTGATACGTTAAGTGCCCCTGTTTTATGACCGATAAAAGTAGTGAAGCGTAACTCCCGATACATGCGGCCCTTATAAAACCAAAGTATTGTGAGAAAAAAAAATTTTAAGGAATAAACGAAGAGGGTATATTATGAAAAACTCAATAGTTAGAATAGTTTTCACCGCGGCATTAATCCTGCTGCTGAATGTGAATGTTGTTTTGGCTCCGGACCCCGGCGATCAGCCGGCGACCTGCAGTATTTCGGTCACCGTCAACACAATGATGGAGTGGGCAGGCAACTTTTCAGACATCAGCCTCACTGCAATCGCTGACCAGGCAGATGCCCCGGAAGGCAGCCAGACACAAACTCTCTATGCAAACTGCGACCTCGAAATCAGCGCCGACAACACCTCAGCAGCACGCCTGTCATCCGCTACCGACACCCTGACCACAAAATACAAACTCGCTTACGACGGCGACGGCCTGACCACAACCGGTGGAACCGGCGTTACAAGCTGGACGGACTACAATACATTTTTAAGCACCCCGTCAGCAGTTACCCACGTCGATACCGATGGCGCCGTTCAAATCACCTTATACGTTCAGGCGACCAGCCCCGCAGGCGAAGTTCCCGATGCAGGCGCTTACACCGCTACCCAGACGCTTACCGCATCCTGGACAAGTGATTAATACCGTTTAGGTGAATGAAAAAATTTTTGTGCCCGTTCTTTTTCGGGCGAAAGGAGGTGGGAAAAGATGACTTCTGCGTATGCAGCAGTCGTCGAATATAAATTGAATTAAATAGGAAAACTAAAATGCAAAGCCGTTGGCGCAAGATCAAAATCTTCAAGGCAATATTTACACTCATTCTTTTATTATCATTTCGAGCAGACCTCTTTGCGGGAATGGCGGTCAGCCCGCTGAAACAATGGGTCGAGGTTAAACCCGGCGAAGATGCATCCTTCTCCGTGACTGTCACCAACGGAAGCAAAGACCTCCAGACAACCCCCTGTGTTGTTTACGCCCAGACGATGGATTTCAGCGTCTCCGACGATGGTCAGCTCGCGTTTGGTCCTGAGCAAAAAAGCCCCCGCTCAGCAGCAGGATGGATTACTCTCGATGCATCCGAATTCGTCCTTCAGCCCGGCGAGTCTAAGGAATTGAAAGCTAAAATTTCTGCTCCCGCCGCTGCCGACGGCGACTACTGGGCTGCAATTATGCTCACACTCGGCGGCAATAAAAACACCAAAACAAATGTCAATGTTGTTCTGAGAACTGCATCGGGCGTTTTTGTTCACGTTGCAAGAAGAAACTATATCGAGCAGCCGGTTATCGCCGATGTAAACGCCGTCCTGCCGAAATTTTCACCGAAAAATAGCCCATCAAAAGAAAAATCGCAGAAACCGGCTTCGGAGGATTTGCAAACTGCACCGGTCCTGAAGATAGACGCCCTGCTGAAAAACGATGGCCTCGTCGCAATTGAGCCTGAGGGAAAAGTTTTTCTTTACACGGAAAAATCCCGCCGCATCGGATACATCCCGCTTTACGCAAACCGCAAACAAGTCCTCCCCGGCCACAGCCGATGGTTCAGCGGCGTGATGTCCCAGCAGCTTGCCGCGGGAAATTATAAAGCGAGGATTTTTTTCACCTCCGGCTCCAAATACAGCCGCACCAAAACAAAAGATATCAGCTTCACTATAAGCCCCGAACTGGCCGCCGCCTGGTCCAAAAATTCCAATGACGACAACGGCCAGATGATTGAGCTTAACCCGGGAAAGCTCGACCTCGAATTGAACCCCGGCAGATTTACCGTCGCCAAACTTCTGGTCACCAACACCAGCTCGGCGACAATTTCCGCCAATTGCACGCTCGAAGATAACAAAACAGAAAAAGGCTGGATAAAGATAGATTCCCCGCAGTTTTCCCTTGCCCCGGGCGCCAAACGCAGCATCGCCTGCTCAATCAGGATCCCACCCGGCACAGCTGCGGATAATTATAACGCATCGATACACGTAAAAGCAGAGCGTTCGGGACTCTCCGAACAGGCAAAAAATAACATCACCCTCGAAAAAATTCCCGTCCATATATCCGTAACCAGTCATTCAGGATTCGCAAGCGAGGACGCACAATGAACCAATCAGCAAAAAACAAAATTTCTTTATGGCAAACAATTGCTGCCGTCCTCGTAATATCGGCACCCGCTCTCGTGCCTGCCGCTTATTCACAGGAATTCGCTTCGCCTGATGCAAATGACCGCTTGATTGTAAAAAACGTCTGGGCCGATGTCCCACTCTCGCAGGTCCTCCGTGACATATCCATCGAGACCGGCGCCGTTATCACTAATTGCCCTCATGTCCCCGACCCGCTCGTCTCTCTCGATACCGCCAGCGGTAAACCTATCGTCGAATGTCTCCAGGAACTCCTGTCAGGACGCGGCCTCTTTGTTCACAAAAAAAACGACAACTTTTATCTCGTAAGCTGCGGCTCGCCATCCTGTCCAAGCTCGATCGAAATCGCCGAGTCCAAAAGACTCCTCTTGAAATACATCTCTGCAAAACATCTCAAATCCTCGCTTCCCAAATCCGTCGAGCAGCACGTCTCCTTCGGCGAAAGGGAGAACGAGGTCCTCGTTTACGCCGCACCCGAAATTGCTGAGCACATTATGAAAATTATCGGCGAGATTGATATCCCGCGCCAGCAGGTCGTCCTCGAAGTCCTTGTCGTCGAGCTTTGGGAAGAGGCAGGCGAGAAGTTCGGCCTCGACTGGGTCTATTCCGACAGCCACAACGTCTTCAGCATGCAGGAAGGGCTCGGCTTCTTCACCGGCCTCGCCCAGTACACCAGCGTTCCCAAAAGCGATCTGACAAGGCTGCTGCTGACACTCAGGACACTCATTGGGGAAAACAAGGCGACGATAAGGTCGCGCCCAAGGATCGCCACGCAAAACGGCGAAAAGGCCGTTATCGATATATCACTCGAGGAATACTTCAGCATAGTTACAGATTATTACGGCGCCCCAGCACGGCTGCGGACAGAACTTGAGGTAATTAAATCTGGAGTTATTCTTTCCATAAATCCCCATATCGGCGACAATAACGACATTACCGTCGATGTCGCTACGGAAGTTAGCGACGTCGCCACACGGCAAAACCAGATTGAAGGCAACATCTCCGGCGACCTGCCCATAATCAAGAGAAGAAAAGTCGATACCTGCATCCGCGTCAAGGACGGCGATGCCATTGTCATCGGCGGCCTCATCGAAACTCAGGAGCGAAGCAAAGACAAGCGAATTCCAATCTTAAGCTCGATTCCGCTCATCGGCGGATTATTCACTTCCAAAGAATCATTCAAAATAAATAAGGAGGTTATGATTTTTATCACACCGCGCCTCATTGCCGACGGCTCCGTTGAAACTGCCCTCCCAGGCAGCCTCCTAAATCCCCAAAATGAGATTGCCTTGCTGAAGACCGCCGCACCCCCAGACCAGATTCCTCCCGATGCCAATTTGCCGAACCGGAAAATTATAAGCAGAAAATCGGATACCCGCTGAGCCTTGAAATTATGAAACCGAAAATACGCTCATTACCGGCACTTCTCATTGCAGCTTGTCTCCTATCCCCGATTGTTTTCGGCGAAGGTTATATGAGCTGGTATTCCTCCTTCGAGTCAATCAGCCTCCCCGCTATCACAAGCAAAAGCCAGACAAGCGAAGGCAGCTCGACAGCCATACTCTCGCTCAACGGCGATGCCCAAATCTCCGCAGATAACTCCTCAGCAGCACAGCTTTCCTCTTCTGGAAATTTTCTTGTCACCGAATACAAGCTCACTTTCGACGGCGACGGCTCCAGCACAACCGGCGCAGACCCGACAAACTACGAAACTTACGACACTTTTCTCTCGACACCCGCACAAATACATTATGTCTTATATGATGACGAAGTTCAGATTACTCTCCATGTCAGGGCAAGCTCCGCCTCATCAGGCGCTCCTGACGCCGGAAATTACACCGCCTCCCAAACCCTCACCGTCCACTGGCTCGGACCTTAAAATCCGCAGAAAAATGTTCCTAAATAATTTTGCTTATTAGTAAACTCCAATATTTTGTCATTCTGAACGTAGTGAAGAATCTATGTCGTTCAGTGATTAAAAATTCTGTCAATCACGGTTTAGCGGAATTAAGAATGATGCATTTTTGTGGTTTTCTGCAACTCAGAATTATGTTTTTATTTTTCTTCTTTGATTACCGGCCAGAAGACCGCATCGCCGTTTTCCGTATTCCATAAGGAAGTTTGGCCTCTGTCGTTCCTGCCAAGTATTCCGCCGTCATCTTTGAAATTCAAACCCACGCTGTATAGAGTAAAACCGTCAGCCGTCTTCTTATATATAAGCGGCTTGTCGCTCCACGGGTCCATCGGCAGCTCTTTCAAAAATCCGCTCGACACAACCTCTTCGAGACTTTCGGGGTATTGCCCCTTTTCCTGTTTATATCGCATCAAAGAAATAATGGTTAGAGTCGCGTAAACATTAGTTTTGTTCCTGTAGGATAGTTCAATTACCCTGTTAATAGCAGGTGCAAGTATTCCAAGCAGAATATTGCCTTTTCTAATTTCCTTTAGTTTATTTTCAATATCTATCTTTTCGATATGAATTTGGTATGGGGTCTTTTTTGTAAGTTCTGCCCAAAAGGAATAAAGAGCATCAACATCTTGTTTCGTTTTTTCCCTGTTCGGCTGAGTAAATACATAAGGCAAAAAATCTAATTCGGATGCCTCTGGAGAACCTGGGCTCGAACTTAATTGCTTGATGCGTTTTATGCCCGAAAAGCAAAGCCGGCCAGACCCTAAAAAGTCCTCCGTAAAACATCTTTGGATTTCATCGTATAAAAATAATTTTTCTCCGGTCAGGTTTATAACAAAATCCTCATTTGCTATGGCAAGCTGCAGGTTCTCCTGCAACGTAGATAAAGATTCGGTGTTTATATTATAATTGTTTAGTATGTCCCTCAGAGTGACTGCCGATAATGCTTCGACAGCAATACCTGTTAGCTGGCCGACAATAAACGGCTCATTTTTCAGATGTTTGCCGAGCCTGTAAGCATTTATCAGGGTGTTGAAAGAATCGTTAAAACGTCCCTCTTCAGCAGAAAACCGTGCTCTCCATATTAAAAATCGAGCAATCTTGCGAATTTCTGCAAGTTCAGGCAGCAATATGCCTAATATGCCGGAATTTGGGTCATTTGTTTTATATGTTTGCCAGTAATATGGCCTCTTTGTTCCCTCGGCAATTAAATCGAAGATTTTCTCATTAGAGGCAAGCCACATTTTTAATTTTTCTTTTTCTTCTGGCGTTGCTTCATCGTAATTTTTTTTACGAGAGATTTCCTTTATGTCATTATAATCCGGCTTCGCCTGCTTCGCCTTTAGCAATTGAATTGCCTTTTCATAGAAAACTCCTGCATTCTCAGATTCCTCCGCCGAAGGCCTTGCAAGTTTATTGAGCTCTGCAACATAATTGACTCTTACAACAGGCTTGGCTGTGAAAAACCATATTGTATAAAGAATAAGTAACAAAAACAAAACGCCGACCGCCTGAAAACATCTCGCAGCAATCGTCCTCCACAAAGGCCTGCATCGCTTCTTCGCACGCCGCAATAGAATCCCCAGCGTTTCCGCCTCCCCGAATTCCCCTATAAGCTTTCTTGCCTTCTGCTGTTTCTGTTCATCCGTCTTGCACTCCTTCAATTCATCCTCGAAATGTCCGGCTAATTCTGCAAGCACCTCTGCGCGGACTTCCTTTCGGTACTTCATTTTCATAATGACCAGATTCAGAAAGTCTGCTATTGAGACAGGCATCTGTTCGAGGGTTGAGACAGCCAAAAATTTGCGGCTATGTTTTCTAAC
>JBFZBH010000059.1:0-6928 GCA_041308525.1 Phycisphaerae bacterium
GAATAATGGAACGATAGCATGCTCACAGAGTCTTTACCTGGGCGCAGTAAGGCTGCAGGAGGTATTTACCACAGGCGGCGAGACTAATGAGCAGGCAGCTCAAATTATAAAAACGGAGGTGGAGTCGGTACTCGATGCAGTCCAAAGCATTATACCATTCGATAAGATTGACAACTTTATCGCAATCGGCGGCGACGTAAGGTGCGCTGCTAAATTGATATCAGCTGCTGAAGACGAAAAGGAGCCTTTCAATATCATAAAGAAAGAGGATCTTGCTGCGTTAATTGAAAAGCTTACAGCTAAAAAGCCTGAACAGCTTGTCCGTCAATATCATCTTTCCATTGCCGATGCCGAAACAATCAATACTGCCCTGATTGTATATGAAGCGATGCTTAGGAGAACCAAAACCGAGGTTTTGGCAGTGTCTAAAGTGTCGATGAGGGACGGGCTTATTATCGAGCTGGCGCAGCGCATAGCCGGCAAGGAAGATAAAACAGCCGCACAAGGAGTAATTGATTCTGCGACAGCACTGGCCAGGAAATACAAGGTCAATTTGAAGCATGCCCGTCATCTTCAGATGATATCGGCTAAACTGTTCGATTTATTATCGAGTGAACACGGGCTGTCGGCGAGGTACAGGCTGCTTCTGGAGGCAGCGGCAATCCTGCATGAAGTCGGGATATTTATTTCAGGCAGGTCATATCACAAACACACATTTTACCTGATAGTCAATTCCGAGATATTCGGACTTACGCAAAGCGAGGTCCAGATGGTTGCTCATATAGCGAGGTATCATCGCAGGAGCAGGCCGAAGGCGTCGCATATAGAATATATGAGTCTTACGCGTGAAAAGAGGATAATTGTAAATAAACTTGCGGCAATAATCCGGCTCGCAGGCGCCCTGAAAGTCAGCGCCGAACAGGAGTTGGAAGGTCTTAAATTTGCCATAAAGAAGGACAACCTTCTAATCACGATACCCGGCAGGCGCGACTTGCTGCTGCGGCGAAGCTCTCTTGAAAGGCAAAGTGATATGTTTACAGATGTATATGGTCTGTCGCCGCTGTTGTAGGAAAGAACGGATGCAATGAGAAAGAAAGACCCAAAAATTTCCAAAATTTTTATAAATCGGGAATTGAGCTGGCTCGAGTTCAACCAGCGTGTTCTGGAGCAGGGCCAGGCAAAGGAATTGCCGCTGCTTGAAAGGATGAAGTTTTTATCTATCGTAAGCTCAAATCTGGATGAATTTTTCATGGTGAGGGTTGCGGGCCTGATGCAGCAGAGTTCGGCGGGTCTAAGAAAGCGCGACCCCGCCGGCCTTACGGCAAACGAGCAGCTCGAGCTAATCAGCAAACGTGTTGGAAGGATGCTTGCTGAGCAGGCAATGGCGGTCAATGAAATCCTTGAGGAACTTGCGAAAAATAATCTTTGCATTCTTCGCAGGAAAGACTGGTCAGACTCACAGGCAGAATACCTTAGCGATTATTTTTCAACAGAGCTTATGCCGGTGTTGACTCCGTTGGCGATCGAGGAATTAAATCCGCCGCCATTGCTGCCGGGCAGACAATTAAACGTCGCGCTCGCTATCGCTGAGCGAGCTGCAGGCAAGAAGGTAAAAAAGATAATAATTATACCAGTGCCGGGCATCTTCAGGAGATTCATTGAAATACCTTCGCAGAACAGCACAGCTCTTGTCCCGATTGAGGACATTATAGCCGCGTATGCTTACAGAATTATTAGAGACAAGGAAGTAATTTCATCGGCGTTCTTTCGGATACTCCGTGATGCGGACCTGACCATCCAGGAAGAGGAGGCATCTGACCTGATAAGCATGATTGAACAGGTGGTATTCGAGCGGAGAAGGCGTGCGGCGGTGAGACTGACAGTGTCGGGAGGCGGGGATTCGTATATAAAGAACTGGCTGATTGACTGGCTTGAGCTTGACCATCGCTTTGCGTATTTGTCTGATACTCTTCTGGATTCAGCGGCGCTGATGGAAATTGTCAACCGAAAAGATTTCGACAAGCTTAAGATAACAGACTGGCCTCCGCAAAAACCGAGCGACCTGCTTTATTCCGAAGATATATGGCAGACCGTTCAGGACCATGATGTTTTGCTGTCTCACCCTTATGAAAGCTTCGAGCCGATAATTGACCTGCTTGAGCAGGCGGCTGAAGACCCTGCGGTATTGGCGATAAAGCAGACGCTGTACCGGACCAGCAAAGATTCAGCGATAGTAAAGTCGCTGGAAAAGGCCGCTGCAAACGGCAAGGAGGTCACGGTTCTTGTGGAGCTGAAAGCGAGGTTCGATGAAAGCAGAAATGTCAACTGGGCCAGAAGGCTCGAGGACGCAGGCTGTCATGTAATTTACGGTGTGGTCGGTCTGAAAACTCATGCGAAGGCGCTGCTCCTGATAAGACGTGAAGACAGTTTAATAAGGCGCTATGCTCATCTTTCAACCGGCAATTATAATGAATTCACCTCCAAGATATATTCAGATGTCGCCCTTATGACCTGTGACAGCGATATAACAAAGGACGTATCGACGTTTTTTAATCTGCTCACTGGTTCCTCCGAGACATACGATTTCTCGAAATTAACAATAGCACCAATAGGATTGAGAAAAAAAATAGTGGAATTGATAGAGCGCGAAAGACTTGTTTCCACACCAGACAGGCCGGGCCTTATAATGGCCAAGCTCAATTCGCTTGAGTACAAGGAGATTTGCCATGCACTTGCAAGAGCCGGCAGTTCGGGAGTGAAAATACGATTGAATGTACGCGGGATATGCTGTCTTAGACCCGGCATAAAAGGCCTATCATCCAATATCGAGGTCGTTTCCATAGTGGACCGCTACCTGGAGCATTCACGAATATTTTATTTCAATAATGCCGGTCACAGCGAAGTTTACATCAGCAGCGCCGACTGGATGCGTCGCAATATCGATAAAAGACTTGAAATCCTCATACCGATTCTGTCTGCCAAACACAAGGAGCGGCTCACTGAGATTATGAGGATTTGTTTCGAAGATAATAGCAACTGCTGGATTCTGCAGGCGGATGGTTCTTACAAGCGGAAAAAAACTTCTCATAAACGTGTTCGCGCTCAGGAGACTTTCTGGAATTACGCACTCGCAGCCGTTCGAAAAGCCAGCCGGCCAAATCTCAGGTTCAAGCCGATAACAGAAGAGAAACAAGCTTAAATTGTCCTGCTGAAGAAACTTAAAGAGATTAATTAAGCACTGATTTGTGCCAGAGGGCAAAAGGCGGTCAGATACGCCAAAAAATTTTCACGGCGGCTATAATTTTCCCCTGCGAAAGCGGCGGATCAAGTTATTGGTCGAGCTGTCGTGAGCGAGTTTCGGTTCCGCTTCGTTTGCAAGCTCAGGTATGATTCGCTGAGCAAGAACCTTGCCCAGTTCAACACCCCACTGGTCAAATGAATCGACGTTCCAAATAACACCCTGTGTATAGACGGAATGTTCATAGAGCGCGACGAGCTTGCCGAGCACGGCAGGGGTAAGCATTTCAGCGAAAATCATATTCGAAGGCCTGTTTCCTTCGAAGATGCGGTGAGGCACAAGCCAGTCGGGTGTGCCATCGGCCTTAACCTCGTCGGCTGTCTTGCCAAAAGCCAGAGCTTCAGCCTGTGCCAAAACATTTGCAATTAAAATATCATGATGCCGGCCAATGGGATTAAGTGATTTGAAGAAGGCAATGAAATCGCAGGGGACCAACCTTGTACCCTGGTGAATCAGCTGATAGAAAGAGTGCTGGCCGTTTGTGCCCGGCTCGCCCCAGCAGACAGGGCTTGTATGATAGTCAACCTTATTTCCATCGAGCGTGATATATTTGCCGTTGCTTTCCATTATCAGCTGCTGAAGATATGCCGGAAAGCGCTTCAGGTACTGTTCGTATGGCAAGACGGCAATCGTATGAGCACCGAAGAAATCAGAATACCATACGGTAAGCAGGCCCATAAGGACGGGGAGATTGCGTTCGAAGGGTGCTGTTCTGAAATGCTCATCCATCTGATGAAATCCATCCAGCATTTCAAAAAAGTTATCAGGTCCGATGGCAATCATCGTCGAAAGGCCTATTGCAGAGTCCATCGAATATCGCCCGCCGACCCAGTCCCAGAATCCAAACATATTAGCTGTATCGATGCCGAACTGCGCTACTTCGGCAGCGTTTGTCGAAACGGCGACGAAGTGCTTGGCTATGGACTTTTCATCGCCGCCCAATCCCTTGAGCAGCCAGGCGCGCGCAGAGTGAGCATTCGTCATTGTCTCCAATGTTTTGAATGTTTTCGAAGAGGCGATAAAAAGTGTCTGGGCAGGGTCAAGGTCATTGACGGCTTCTGCGAAATCTGTGTCGTCGATATTCGAGACGAACCTGAAAGTCAGGCTGCGGTCGCTGTAATGCTTAAGGGCCTCGTAAGCCATTACCGGCCCGAGGTCGGAGCCGCCTATTCCTATATTGACGATATTTCGTATGGGCTTGCCGGTGTGACCTTTCCATTCACCGCTTCTTAGGCGGCTGCAAAAATTGCGCATTTTGTCGAGTACGGCGTGAACTTCAGGCACTACATTTTTTCCATCCACAAAAATGGAAGAGTTTTTCGGAGAGCGAAGCGCTGTATGGAGGGCAGCGCGGTTCTCAGTGATGTTTATTTTTTCTCCGCTGAACATCGCGTCTATGCGCATCTTAAGATTAGATTCCTCTGCCAGTTTAACAAGGAGCTTTAAAGTTTCATCTGTGACGAGGTTTTTGGAGAAATCGAGGTAAATTCCGGCTGCTTCTGCTGAGAGCCGTTCTCCGCGTTTCGGGTCATCGGCGAAGAGCTTTCGAAGATGCATCGATTGAATTTGTTTATGGTGTGCTTCGAGGGCTTTCCATGCCGCACACTCAGTTAACGATTTAGTTTTCACTGTCATATGTTTTCCTTTTAGTCTTTCATATTAATTAGTTTTTCCGAGGGCAGCGACTTTATGAGCCATTACCCCCATCAAGTCATTCCATGATTTCGCAAACGAATTGACACCTTCTTCCTGGAGTTGATGAGCCAATTTATCAATATCTATACCTGCCTTGATGAATTTTACCAATACTTCTTCACAGTCACCGCCATCAGAGGACATCGTTTCACCAAGTTCGCCATGATCCGCAAAAGCTTTTAATGTGTTTTCCGGCATAGTATTTACAGTTAAAGGCGAGACAAGATTCTTGATATATATGATATCAGATGCTTTGGGATCCTTTGTTCCAGTACTAGCCCAAAGCAGTCTCTGGGGACGGGCACCGAAATTGAATATTCGCTGCCAGCGAGATGAACCAAGCAGATTATGGTATGCCTTATATGTGCGTTTCGAAACAGCAATACCAATCTGATTATTCAACACTTCAGGAACTTTACCAATGACGGCAGCGTCCCAGCGGCTGATAAACAAAGACGCAACAGAATCGACCAGTGGATTCAATCCTGCAGCAATTCGTCTTTCTATGCCGCGAAGAAATGCATCAGCAGCCGCCAGGTACTGCTCGCGGGAAAATAAAAGGGTAACATTGATCGGTACCCCAGCAAAAACCGCCTCTTCAATGGCAGGCAAACCTTCTTTCGTGCCTGGAATTTTGATGAAAAGATTAGGCCGCCGGGCCCGCGCATGCAGTTCTTTTGCTGCTGTTAAAGTGCTTGCCATATCATGAGCCAACAAAGGCGATACCTCCAATGATACATACCCATCTACTCCATTTGTCTTATCATAGATCGGTCGAAATATATCGGCTGCGTGCATAATATCCTCGAGTGCAATATCAAAGAATAGTTCCTCGCCCGACTTGCCTTCTATGACTTTTTGATGGATTTGTGAGTCGTAGGAATTGCTGTTTTTAACGGCATTATGGAAAATCGAAGGATTCGAAGTAAGTCCCGTTACCGACAGATCATTGATATATCTCTTGAGTGTGCCGCTGTTGAGCAGTTCGCGCGTGATGTTGTCGAGCCACAAACTTTGGCCTATGTTATGTAACCTTTGTGTCGCTTTCATTGTACTTTCCAACGAAATGTTTTCTTATGATGAGGTTTCCAATGCATTGTTCACGATCTGCCTGGCCTCTCTTATAATAGCATTTAAGTGCGTTTGATTCTTAAAGCTCTCCACATAGATTTTATAGATGTTCTCGGTTCCAGAGGGCCGCGCTGCAAACCAGCCGCTTGCGGCTACAACTTTTAATCCGCCTATCGGCGCGCCGTTGCCGGGAGCATTCGTCAATTTCGCCACGATTAGTTCTCCTGCGAGTTTAGACTCTTTGACGTTTTCCGGCGAGAGCATCTGGAGTTTTGCTTTTTGCTCAGGCGATGCAGGCGCATCGATTCGCGTATAATACGGTGTTCCGAATTGAGCGGTCAGCTCGTTATAGTGCAGTCCCGGATCCTTGCCTGTTCTGGCGGTAATCTCGGCAGCGAGCAGTGCCATAATCAGGCCATCCTTATCGGTTGTCCAGACGGTGCCGTCTTTACGCAGGAAGCTTGCACCGGCGCTCTCTTCGCCGCCAAAGCAGCAGGAGCCGTCGAAAAGTCCCGGGGTAAACCACTTGAAGCCGACGGGCACCTCCGAGAGCTTTCGGCCGAGGTTTTGCACGACCCTGTCTATCATACTGCTGCTGACGAGGGTCTTTCCTACATAGGCATCAGCGGGCCATTTAGGGCGATGTGTAAGCAGATAGCGAATGGCCACGGCGAGGTAATGGTTCGGATTCATCAGTCCTGCAGATGGCGTAACAATTCCATGGCGGTCTGAATCAGGGTCGTTGGCGAAGGCAACCTGATAACGTTCCTTGAGGCTGACAAGCCCCGCCATCGCATACGGGCTTGAACAGTCCATTCGTATCTTGCCATCGTGGTCAACGGTCATAAACGAAAAGGTCGGGTC
>JBFZBH010000060.1:0-6862 GCA_041308525.1 Phycisphaerae bacterium
GAATTCTGTATATGATTGTTTTCTGGCCTTCGAGGCGGAAGGGATTGAGGGAGTTGAGAAGATAGAGGCCGAGTTTGCTGCAGACGCTTTGGACCTGCTTCATACAGTCATCGAAGTTGCCGAGAATCTGAATTGTGCGGGCGCCGTAATCCATCGCCTGGCTTAATTTCCCGAATGCAATTTTGCCCGAGCCGATAAAGACTGTTGATTTCAGGCCGCAGCTGTGCGCATAGAGTGCCATTGAGGCAGAGGTGTTTCCGGTTGAAGCGCAGGCACAGGATTTGGCGCCGACCAGTTTCGCGTGTGAAAAGGCAGCAGCCATTCCATTGTCTTTGAAGGAGCCGGATGGGTTGAGTCCTTCATACTGAAGATAAAGACTGCCCGGTTTCATAGCAGCATAGGAAGCGACCCCGTCATTTAGCTGCAGAAGGGTCTGGCCCTCGCCGATGGTGGCCTTGAAGTCATCGGGGCAAAAGTCCAGAAGTTCTCTGAACCTCCAGACACCGGAGAAGTCGAGGGGGTTGTTACGGGTTGACCAGCGTTCCCGGAAGAAAGACAGCTTTTCGGGGAATTTGATTTTGTCCCAGTCGTAGAGGCAATCGAGCAGGTCGCCGCATTTAGGGCATTTAAATAGCACCTCTCTTGTGCCGAATTCAGCGGCACAATCAGGATTAATGCACTTTTGAAAAGCAGTTTCCTTATTTTTTTCAGAGACAGCCATTGACAATTTCCTATCCGGCATAGCTTAATTCAAATAGCATCATCACAATCGAAGAAGTATTATAACACGAAAAACCGGCTGATTGAACAGGAAAAAAACAGATAAAATCACAATGACATCACTGCCAACTAATAAATCCTTCGTGCGAAAACTTGTAATATACAATCCTGAAGTGTTTTTATGGTTTCAGTATTTGTTCGAGGATTTGGAGTTTTTGCAGGGCAACGGTGTCAACAGTGTAGCTGAGACGTTCACCGTTCCTGCCGTATTTTTCGAAACTGTCTGAAAAAAGAATCTTCGAGGAGCCGGGGTCTGTAATTTTAAGGTTATCGAAATAGTAACCGGCATTCACTCCCGGCTGCGCAGGCGGCTCGATATTTCCCTGTAAAGCAACAAGTTGCTCACCCATATGTTGAGAAACATCAAAAGAACCGGCTTTGATGCCATTCAAAAAGATAACCCCGTGCAGTTGTTGGTCCTGAGAAAATTCCAGGGCGAGATGAACGAAGCCGGTTTTATCGAAGTCACTTGTATTAAGCTGTTTTGTGAAAAGCTTCCGGCAGGGATTGAGCGCTTTGACAAAAATGACTGCTGGCTGGCTGCTGTCGGGACCGAAGCTCGTAACAGCAGCAATAACCCCGCAATCGCTTTTTTTGTCAGCAGATATGTTGACTGCAAAGCCTGCCCAGTTAGCGAGATAAGATTCAGCAGAAGAATTTATAATTGTTTTCGGCGGGCGGATATCGGCTTCGATGCGGTATTGTTTGTTTTTTTCGTATCGAAAACCGTTGAGAAGAATTCTCTCCGGGGCAATATTGCTGATTGCCTTCGAGAAATTTTTGCCAAGGCCTGAATGATAAATCGTCGGGCAGTATCTGTTCGAGCTGAATTCCTCAGTCTCCCAGTTCTCGGTATAGGTGGCGGTGTTGCTCCAAGTATCAGTATAACAGATTGTTGCAGTTCCGCCAAGTGTATTATCATTGATGTGGTCGCCATAAGTTCGGATATATGGGCGCATTTTTTCGAGAACTGCTTTGAAGGTTTTTCGAACAGCCTTCTGGTCAGTTTTTATTGTGAAGGGTTTATATACGTCTTCAAAATCTGCTGTCCATTGCGGGACGACCGCACGCATCGAATTATACAGGGTTTCGAGGGCCGCGAATTGTTTTTGAGGGTCGGCATTTTCGCTGGTGACATTTAATGCGCTGATAACGAAATCAAATGTCCTTGCCAGTCTGTTGCTGCCGGCAATTGTCAGGTCGTAACCTTCGGTAAAATAGCCTGAGCGATTCTTATAGCTGCTCACTATTCGTTTTGGCAGCGTCGAAACTCGAAGTCCGTCATCCTCATAAACTATGCCCTGCACTTTTCTCCACATTGTTTGAGTAAAAGCTTCCCAGATATAGTAGCCGAGTTTTTGCGATTCACAAAAACTCATACAGTCTGAATAAGGCTGCCAGGCGCCCGGCTTTCCAAATTCGGTAATGAGAAAAGGACGGTTGTTATGCCTTTTAGAAACAGCCCTGGCATCTTCGTATGCCTGCCTGAAGTCTTTTTGCAAATGATTGTAGCAATGATAGCTGAAAACAGGTGTAATCTCGACCATTTCAGGGTCGTTCATCAAATTCTCCAGAAGCGCGAAACCGATAGTATATGGATTTTTAAGCTTCATTTGTTGAGCGGTTTTGGCAAACCATTTTACAGCCAGATTCGTCTGCTCCATATCATCTTTGGCAAGTAAAGCGCACCAGTCCGGCTCGTTCCAAAGGTCCCAGCAGATAATAACATCTGCGTAAGGTTCGTCAAAATTGCCGACTATCCAGTGCAAATAATGGTAGGGTTCAAAATCATCTGTGCAAAGCGAGTCAGGTTCGTTTTTAAGTTTATCCTTGAGACCATAGAAATCCTGTCTTCGCGGATTAATGACCGGCATAATGGTAATGTCACGTTTTCTGCAGGCCTTCAGAAGCTCCGCTATACTTTGTTTATATTTTTCAGGGTCGGTTTTATACAGGTCATAAGAGAGGAACACCCGCAAGCTGTTAAAACCCGTTGCCTTGATAACGTCCAAATCATTGGCAATTATATTCGGGTCATAGCTCCACCAGGAAGAAGATGTGCGGGGGCTGTAATTAATTCCCCTGATGCTGCTCATCTGGTCGAGCAGCGCAGATTCAGTTTTTGACTGTCTGGCATATACTGATGTGAAAAGTAAAAATGCAGGTAAAATCGCTGCCAACAATATCATTTTCCAATATCTTTTCATAAATGCTAAATCCTTCCATTCAATTTTTGTATGAGGGCAGGCAGTTCTGAGAGGCGGTGTATTTTATGGATTCCACGGGGGACTTTTTTTCCATCGTTGGTATATGCGGACTTGAGAACAGGCAGCATACCTGCCTTGAGGGCGGGGATAATGTCGTTATTTATACGGTCACCGACGAAGAGAATATTCTGAGTGGGCAGGCCTATGGAACCAGCGGCGGCAGCGAAGATGCGAGGGTCGGGCTTTCGGTAGAGAAACTGATATGAATAAAGCCTGACGGAAAAGAATTCGAGAATACTAAGCTCGCCGAGGTGCCTGTCGAGGGAGGTGCCGTGAATAAAGGTGTTGGAAAGGATTCCGAGCTTGAGCCCGAGATTTTTGAGGCTGGTGAGAGTTTGATGTAAATCTGGCTCTGTTTGTGCAAGCGCGCTTAGGGGCAGATACCAAAGCCAGGCAAGATGCTCCCACTGCTCTTCGGACAGAGCGAACGTGCGGTTGACTTTTTTGAGCAGCTCGAGGGCATCGAAATCTTTTTTTATAATATTGGATATGAAATACCTTATACGCAGTTGAATTAAATTTCTGCGGCAGTAGCTTTTAAAGGAACCGACCGGCTGACCAAGCCCCTTTAGGTAGTCGTATGATAAGACGGCGCTTCTGCGGAAGAGGTCAGACATATTGATGCGTCCGAAGGTCAGGAGGGTCTCTCCAAGGTCAAAAAGAACAGCAGAAATCCGGCGGTCACCATCCGACATATAGATTTTCTACTCCTTTAAAGGCGGCAGCTCATCGCCGAAGGCATCTTTGACAAACAGGAACATCTCATCATCAGAGATAGCGGAGACCCTGTCTTCGGCGTATTCGGCGTCTATACGGTTTTTAATTTTCGTAATTCTCGGGCTGTGCTTGGGGATATCGATCTGGTAGCGGGCCTCTATCCAGTGCTTAATACCGGCTGCGCCGGTTTTATCGGTGATGGCTACGCTTACGGGGCGATTGAGCAGCTTTTGTGTATCGAAGCAGTTATAAATTTCCTCATCCTTCAGCAGGCCATCGGCGTGAATGCCGGCGCGGGTAACATTAAAGTCCCTGCCGACGAGCGGATAGTTATACGGAATCTGAAATCCGAGCTGTGTTTGGGCGTAATGGGCAAGCTCAGTAATGGCTGCGTAATTTACAGCAGGATTATGCCCTTTTAGCTGTGCGTGCTCGACAACGAGCGCCTCGACGGGCGAGTTGCCCGTGCGCTCTCCGATACCGAAAATGGAGCCATTCGCAGCAGAGCAGCCGTAAAGCCAGGCAGTTGACGCATTGACCAAAACCTTGTGGAAATCATTGTGGCCGTGCCATTCGAGCCATTCGGAAGGAAATCCGATTTGCCGCAGACCTGCAGCCAGTTTCGGAATGGACCTTGGCAGTTTCGCATTCGGCCAGGGAACGGCAAAACCAAGTGTGTCGCATAATCGAATTTTAACGGTGGATTTATATTCGTGCGCCAATTTCAAAAGGCTGTCTGCAAAGGGCAGGACAAAGCCGTGAAAATCTGCACGGGTAATGTCTTCGAAGTGGCATCGCGGAATGATGCCATTGTCGAGAGCGGCTTTGACGATTTCCAGATAGGCATCGAGGGCTTGTGCGCGGGTTTTGCGAAGCTTCAGGAATATATGATAGTCGCTGACGGAGGTAAGTATGCCGGTTTCCGAAAGGCCCATTTGCGATACGAGCCTGAAGTCATCGGCGACTGCCCTTATCCAGCCGGTGATTTGCGGAAACTTGTAGTTGCGTGCCCTGCACAAATCGAGAGCCTTTCTGTCGCGCGGTGAATAGAGAAAGAATTCAGTCTGATGAATCAGGCCGGTATCATTATCGATTTTGTGCAAAAAGTCGAAGATAGTTAGGACCTGCTGGGGGGTGTATGGGGGGCGGGCCTGCTGACCATCGCGGAAAGTTGTGTCGGTTATCCAAATATCTTTGGGCAATTCGATCGGCACGGTCTTTTTCTCGAAGATAACTTTGGGAAGCTCAGAATAGGGAAAGAAATCCCGATAAAGCTCCGGTTTAGGTGTGTCAACGAGTTTTATTTTAGGTTTCGGCATAATACACTCCAGTGAACAATTTATCGCAGGTGAAAAAATATTTTAACGAGCGACCCAAGTAAATCAATGGCCGAGATGGGAATTGAACCCATACGCCCTTACGGGCAGGGGATTTTAAGTCCCCAGCGTCTGCCTTTCCGCCACTCGGCCGGCGGGATAAAAGTAAATTATTATTGTCAAAATTTCAAGGAGATTGTTAAAACTTTTGCCTTTTAACTTTTCAACAGGTAAATAATATATTAAGCTTTTATTTCTATTAAAGTTTCAGGGCGAAACAGAAGTTTGTTAATTTTTGCCTTTAAGGAACAAAAAATGGAACGCACCAATTTCAGCAGGCGGCAATTCTTAAAGACGGTCGGGGCGGGGGCTGCGGGACTGGCAATCAGCGGATGCATAGGCAATCGCAAGCTCTTTTCACAGAGTGAAAACACCGGCAGGCCGAACATAATACTGATAATGTCCGACGATATGGGGTTTTCCGACCTCGGCTGTTATGGCGGCGAGATTGATACGCCGAACCTAAATAAACTGGCGGCAAACGGGCTGAGGTTCACACAATTTTATAATACAGCACGCTGCTGTCCGACGAGGGCGAGCCTGCTGAGCGGACTGTACCCGTCTCAGACAGGCATCGGTCATATGACAGAAGACTGGGGGACGGAAGGTTACAGGGGAGACCTAAACAACACTTGCGTTACGATTGCAGAGGTCCTCAAGAGTGCAGGCTATTCGACCTATATGGCAGGAAAATGGCACGTAACAAGATTCACAGCACCGGATGGACCCAAGCATAACTGGCCGCTTCAGCGGGGCTTCGACAAGTTCTATGGCACTATCGTTGGTGCGGGAAATTATTTTGACCCCGCAACTTTAACGCGCGACAATACGATGATAACGCCATACAATGACCCTGAATACAAGCCGAAGGAATTTTACTATACCGATGCGATAACCGACAACGCTGTCAAGTATATCCGCGAACATAAAACGGACAAACCCTTCTTTTTATATATGACTTATACAGCCGCTCACTGGCCGATGCATGCGAAGGAAAAGGACATTGCAAAATACAGGGGCAAATACGATGAGGGATGGGACCCGGTAAGGCAGAGCCGATATAAACGCTGTACCGAGCTTGGGCTTATCGATAAAGACTGGCCTATGTCACCGCCCGATAACAGCGGCTGGGAAAAAGAGGCGAACAAAAAAAGGGAATCAGTACGAATGGAAGTCTATGCAGCGATGGTGGATTGTATGGACCAGGGAATCGGCAGGGTTCTTGATGAGCTGAAGCGCAGGGGAATATTTGAAAATACACTGATTTTCTTTTTGCAGGACAACGGCGGATGCGCTGAGGAATTAGACAGCCGCGGCCCGATAAAGCCCGATCCGACAAAGCCTGTAGAATACAAACCGATGTCCAAAGATGAGCTGATGCTGGCGGGAGTTGCTATACAGCAGGTTCAGACACGCGACGGTCGGCCTATACGCAGAGGAATGGGAGTTATGCCGGGCCCTGTGGATACTTACATTGCATACGGAAAACAATGGGCCAACGTGAGCAATACACCGTTCAGACTGTATAAGCACTGGGTGCACGAGGGAGGAATATCGACACCGCTTATAGCTCACTGGCCCGCGGGGATAAAAGAAAAAGGTAATTTGCGAAACCAGGCTGGGCACTTGATAGATATTATGCCGACCTGTGTCGAGGTGAGCGGGGCAAAGTATCCAACGGATTTCAAGGGCAATAAGATTCAGCCGATGGAGGGAAAGAGC